>CALEZK010000093.1 GCA_937928585.1 uncultured bacterium
AACAGGAAGGACGCAATCGTCCGGGTGCTGCAAGGTACGCAGGGCATTGATATCAAGCGCGTATCCGTTTCGCTGAAGAAGGAAGCTGCGCGCGTCGGCGTCTCGAAGGAACTGATTGGCCGCACCTTTAACGGCACCGGCGATCCCATCGACGGCATGCCGCCCATCGTCGCCGACAAGGAAATCGACATCATCGGTACGGCCATCAACCCCGTATCGCGCAACAAACCGAACGACTTCATCGAAACCGGTCTCTCGACCATCGACGGTTTCAACACGCTCGTCCGCGGACAGAAACTGCCGATCTTCTTCGGTTCCGGTCTTCCCGCGAACGAAGTCGCAAACTTCATCGTGCAGAACGCGCAGGTGAAGGGTGACGCGCAGGATTTCGTCGTCGTGTTCGGCGCCATGGGCCTTACCGAACGCGAAGCCGCATACTTCATGCGCTCCTTCGAAGAAGGCGGTCAGAAATCGCGCGTCGTATCCTTTATCAACAAGGCCGGTGACCCCGCCATCGAGCGTATCTTCACGCCGCGTTGCGCGCTCACCGTCGCCGAGTACCTCGCGTTCGAACAGGACTACCAGGTGCTCGTCATCCTCACGGACATGACCAGCTACTGCGAAGCGCTCCGCCAGATTTCGTCCGCGCGCGAAGAAATCCCCGGTCGCCGCGGTTACCCCGGTTACATGTACACCGACTTGTCGACGATCTACGAACGTGCAGGTCGTATCCACGGCAAGAAGGGCTCGGTTACCCAGGTGCCGATGCTCACCATGCCGGACGACGACATCACGCACCCGATCCCGGACTTGACCGGCTACATCACCGAAGGGCAGATCGTGCTATCGCGCCCGCTCCACCGCCAGGGCATTTTCCCGCCGGTGGACTTGCTGCCCTGCCTCTCGCGCCTGATGAACAACGGTATCGGCGAAGGCCGTACGCGCGGCGATCACCGCGCCGTAGCGAACCAGCTCTACGCGTCCTACGCGCGTGGCCGCAACGTCCGCAAACTGATGGCCATCGTCGGTGAAGACGCCCTCGGCGAACTCGACAAGAAATACCTGAAGTTCGCGATCGAATTCGAAAGTTCGATGATCGGCCAGTCCGTACGACGCACCATCGAAGAAACACTCGACCACGGCTGGAAACTGCTCGGCATTCTGCCCACCGCGGAACTCACGCGCGTCTCCCGCGATCAGGTCGACAAGTACTACAAACCCTGGACTGAATAGTTCGGGCAATCGAAACCAAGCACATAAGTGTAGGGTGAGGCCCCGACCGAGCCGCTTCGGGCACGCCGAGAGATTCGAAGTAGCCTTAACAAGTTTAATCTGTATTTATGCCCCAGAGGGGCTGTGGGATGTAGCTCCGGGTGGAGTCGCCGAAGTCGCTTCGACGCAGGCGACGCAACCCGGAGTACCAAGGACCCACCCACCTCAACAACCCCGAAGGGGTTGAGGCGGCGTGTACAAAAAATTCGAATACGATTACGAGCACGATTGCGAGCGCAAGCACGAAACTGCTGACGCCCGTCAATCCGCTCGAAACTGAGCGAGTAATTACGCGATGAGCATGGACAACGTTGCGCCAACGCGCATGCAGCTTCTGGCCCACAAGGCCTCGATCAAATTTGCCGCCGACGGCGTGCAACTCCTCGAAGGCAAGCGCGAAGCGCTGCTGAAAGAGCTAATCGAACGCGCAAAAGAACTGCGCAACCTCCGCAACCAACTCCATAAGCTGGGCCGCGGGGCCATGTCGGCATTGGCAATCGCGCGCGCCGTGCGCGGCACCCCCGAAGTGCTCTCCGCCGGCGTCGCCGGGCGCCGCGAGCTGCAGCTCAGTGTAAAAACAGAAAAAGTATGGGGTCTGTCGCTCGGCGCGATCGAACGCCAAAACATCGTGCGCTCCGCAGGCGAACGCGGCACCGGCCTCGTCGATGTGGGCTCCCAGATCGTGGAAGCCTCGGACTCCTCCGAGCGTATGGTCGAACAATTGCTCGTCTGCGCGCCGAAGGAATCCAATCTCCTGATCATCGGCGAAGAAGTCCGCAAAGTCAGCCGCCGCATCAACGCCCTGAACGAATATCTGCTGCCAAAACTTCGCGGTGAAATGCGCACGATTGCGCGTGTGCTCGACGAACGCGAACGCGAAGAGACATTCCGCCTCAAGCGCATCAAGAAGAAGAAGGCGGACGCAAAATCCGCCGAAGGAGCCGCGTAATGCGCCTCGGCGATTTGCTTCATGAAAATACGATAAAGCTGAACCTCGAGGCCTTGGACAAACAGGCGGCTATCGAAGAGCTTGTGGACGTCCTGGTCCAGTCGCACGAGATTCCCTTCTCGCTGCGCAACCATGTGCTGGAAATCATTCGCGAGCGCGAAGCGGAAGTCAGCACCGGTTTCGAACACGGTGTCGCCGTACCCCACGGCGCGAGCGATCGCGTTGACGACACGATCGTCGCGCTCGGTACCTGCAAACAAGGCATTCCATTCGAGAGTGTTGACGGCATCTCCGCTCGCATTATTGTGCTGGCCGTTTTTCCCCGTCGCAGCTTCACCGGCAATGTGAACGAAATGGCCGCCATTTCCCACTTGTTGAGCAATGCCACGTTGCGCGACAAAGTGCGCGCCGCGAATTCCGCCGCCGAAGTATTGAAAGCCATCCGCGAAGAAGAAGGTAAAGACGCGTTCTATCAACATCTGAAAAAGTAAACGCGCCCGCGCGGCACAAACCCAACTCAACTCACCCAACCAAAACGCAAAATCCTATATGGACTGCGGTAGCAACGCAACCGCTTTGGCTCTCACATCACGACGACCCGCACCGCAAAACCAACCTCTACAAATGCTCGTGCAGAGTCCGTGCAAGTTCATCCGCGAGAGACTGCGCACCCTTCTCATTCAAGTGCACAGGGTCTTGCGCGGAGAAGTGACTGGCATCTTCCTCGCTTCCGTCAATCCACACGATGCCGCGCTCGCTCGCGGTTTCCTTCAAAATCGATCTGTACTTCTCGTGCAGGTCCACTATGCACGCCGCTCCCTCGCAGAATCCCCGGTGCACGATAAGGCTCACCTTCGCCGACTCCTCATTAAAAGTGCCGATAGGATAATCGACGAGCACCGGCGTCGCACCACGCGCCGCGGCCAACTCCAACAGTTCGTGAAGATTTTTCCGGAATGTCTCCAGCGGCACCCGTGGTCCGTCGGAAGACGGAATGACATCCAGTTTCAGTAACAGGACCATCCAGTGCGCGGCAGCGGAACGCTTCAACAGTTGCCGCAGAAAACTGTCGCGCGCGCGCGAATCCGCCATCGATGGGCTCGCGTGGTCGTTCCATCCATACCGGATGATCACGAAATCCAGCGGGCCCGTATGCGCCTTTAGCTGAAGAATTCCGTGTGACGTGTCGTACCCCAGGCATCCCGCATTGAAAATGCGGTTCGGAGTGCCTAGTTCGGTAAGACGATCCGAAAGCAGCCGTGGCCAGTCGTTGTTGAATCGGACTTGCCCGTGTTCGTCCCGATAAATGCCGAACGTGCCGCTATCGCCAAGGCAGAGGACGTTAATGGCTTTTTGATCCGAGGCATGCGGAACAAGCCGGTAGCCGCGCGGATCAAATGCGAGTTGCGGTAGCAAAGGTGTCGGCGCATTGGTCCATCCCAGGACGGGATCCGGAACGATGAACGGGAAAGGATTGTCGTTGGATTGCCCTGCTGGCACAAAGTAGCGCGCAGCGCGCGCGGTGAGCTCGATCGTGACGAGGAAGACCAGTAACGCGATGGATACGCGCAAAAGCATGCCGGCGAGACGCGGCAAGACACCGCGTGACGTTTGCGCAGTCGGATCTATGGCGGAGGAAGGTTCACCCGGGCTTGGCATGGCGCACACTCTAGCAGATTTCCGATCTTGCCAAAATAGCGGCCAAGCACAAGGTAACGCACTCGATTAGCCGTGAATTCATGCCGAACTGCTGGCGTTCCGAGGTGGATTAACGGAGCAAACACCCGGTAGACTCGTGGCTGCGCGGTTGGGCGCCAGCGGGTCCGAATGCTCTTCAATTCACTTCATTTTGTCTTGTTTTTCCCCCTCGTCGCGACGGCGTATTTCTTGTTGCCGCACCGGTTTCGCTGGGTGCTGCTGTTGGCCGCAAGCTATTACTTCTACGGATCGTGGAGCTGGAAATACCTCGCCCTCTTGCTCCTGACTACCGCCGTGGACTGGATCGCAGCGCTCCGCATTGCCGCCTCGGATCGCCAACCCAAAAAGCGCGCGTGGTTGATCGCAAGCCTTGTGTGCAATCTCGGCGTGCTCTTCACCTTCAAGTATTTCAACTTCTTCATCGAGTCCGCGCGGGAAGCCGCAGCCGCCTGGGGGCTCGACATCCCCTATCCGGGCCTCGAACTGTTGTTGCCGGTGGGTATTTCCTTTTACACCTTCCAGAGCATCAGCTATACAGTCGATGTCTATCGCGGGTTGACGCCGCCCCAACGTCACCTCGGGAAGTACGCCTTGTTCGTGGCGTTCTTTCCCCAGTTGGTCGCCGGGCCAATCGAGCGCTCCTGGCATCTCATGCCGCAGTTCGACACCCCGCACAAGCTCGATCTCACGCGGATACGTTCCGGCGCGCTGCTCATGCTCGTGGGCTTCTTCAAGAAACTCGTGATCGCCGATCGCCTCGCGCTCTATGTGGACGCGGTCTACAACAATCCGGCGGATTACGAAGGCTGGCCGCTGATCGTCGCGACATACTTCTTCGCATTTCAGATCTACTGCGACTTTTCCGGCTATTCCGACATCGCCGTGGGCGGTGCGCGCATCCTCGGCTTCGATCTCATGCGAAACTTCAAGCGCCCCTACTTCGCCACGTCAATCGTCGATTTCTGGCACCGCTGGCACATCTCGTTGTCCACGTGGATGCGCGACTATCTCTACATTCCGCTCGGCGGAAACAGGGCGACGCCAAGGCGCGTAGCAATGAACCTGTTCATCGTGTTTGTACTCAGCGGGCTGTGGCATGGCGCTAACTGGACCTTTGTTGTCTGGGGGGCGCTGCATGGCGGATACATCTGTATTGCGCGCTACTTTGAGGCGCGACGGACGCCAGACCCATCGCCCAACGCAGGGTCCGGGCCTTCCACCGCTGCTACGTTCTTGAAAGTCGTGGTAACGTTTCACCTCGTGCTGTTTGCCTGGATTTTTTTTCGCGCAGACACCCTCACGAACGCATACCTGATCATCATCCGTGCATTGGAAGGTTTGGGCGCCTCGCCGCTGGCGATATTCGATCCCATTCCAGTGGTAGAGTTTTGGACCGGTCTCTTTTGTGTAGGGCTGCTCCTCGGCCTCCAGTATCTGGAGGAGCGGGGGCGTCCGCTGGAAGGAAGGTTAAACGACTCCGCGCGGCCCCTGCGGTGGGCGGTTTACTGCGTTCTGCTGTTGTGCGTGCTATTCTTCGGCAAATTTACGTCGCAACAGTTCATATACTTTCAGTTCTGACAGCAATACCGAAACGTATTGTAATTCCGAATAGGGCATTGTGAGACTCGAAGATGAATGTCGATACAGGTAGGAAAGCATGCGTGGCGCGGATCGCGCTTTTCGCCACGCTGCTGGTGTTAGGGCATCTTGCCTTTCGCCACGCCTATTGGTATTGGCTGGGGGAAGATGCGCCGAGCCTTGCCGCGGAGCGTCTTATCGCGCAAGAAAACGCGCCCTGCGCGCTCCTCTTCCTTGGAAACAGCCATACGCTTACGGCAGTGGACATAAAGGCCGATCCTAGTTTTCGCATGTGCGCAACGCTGGGTGAACCCTACGCCGTGACCTATCACAAGGTGCGGTATCTGCTTGAAACACGTTCGAAGAAGCCGGGGGCCATCGCCCTGCAACTTGACCTGAATTCTTTCGCGGATCATCGCGTCGAAACCACGACAACCTATCGATGGGCTCCCTATCTGCATTACACGGAAATGGCGTCGTTGCGCGGCGATCCAGTCGGGCTGATGCAGGATTGGGTCGTATACAAGGCCTTTCCCTACGCGGGCAAATCGACCGAGGTGATTCAGCGCTTCACGGGCTTGGGGGAATCGCCCCTGGAACGATTGCTGCGCGTAGCGGGAAATCCGGAGGACTGGGTCCGGGCGCCGGAAGCCGCTGCGGCGCAAGTTGCAGGCAACCATCTCATGAACAGAAACTGGAACGAACCGGAGTCCATTCACTTCCTCGAACGCCTCGTCACATTGTGTGAAGAGCAGGATGTGCGGTTCGTTTGGATACGCTACCCTGTCACGAAGTATTACCAGGACGAGGCGGCAAAACTCCTGCCCCTCGCCGAATGGGAATCGTATGTGGAAAGTGTATGCGCGGCACATCCGCAAATCGTGTATTTGGATTATCATGATGCGCTGTTCGAGCGCGGCGAGCTGTTCGCCGATCCCAATCATTTGAACGCGGCGGGCAAAGCCTGGATGACGCAACGCGTCTCCGACGACTTGCGCGCCCTCGGCGTAATCGGCGAAAAGACATCAGCCACGGAAGTGGGGAGTTCCACGTGACGCTTAGACTCATCAGCGCGTTTGGCCTGCTTGTCATGTTGGCGATTGCGTGGTCGCTGTCCGAGAACCGCAAGGCGATTTCGTGGCGCCTCGTCGCCTGGGGATTGGCGTTGCAATTCGCAATCGCGCTCGCCGTGTTGAAGACACCGCTGCGCGATGCAATTTTCCCGCAGGCCGAGGCCGCCGTAAACGTACTTACCGATGCCACACTAGCGGGCGCATCGTTCGTCTTTGGAAAGCTGCCGACAGATCAGGGGATTGGCGCGATCTTCGCCTTTCAGGTGCTTCCCGTGATCATTTTCGTGTCCGCGTTGTCCGCCGTGCTTCACCATCTGCGCGTTATACAGACCATCGTGGGCGTCATCGCCTGGCTCATGCAGCGGACCCTGAAAACCTCCGGCGCGGAAACCTTCTGCGCGGCATTGCAGATCTTCCTCGGCATCGAAGCGAGCACCGCGGTGCGCGCGTACATTGAGCGCATGACGCGTTCCGAGTTGTGCGTCATTATGACGACCTATATGGGG
Source organism: uncultured bacterium (assembly GCA_937928585.1). Lineage (GTDB taxonomy): Bacteria > Hydrogenedentota > Hydrogenedentia > Hydrogenedentales > SLHB01 > JABWCD01. The sequence goes on from CALEZK010000093.1 coordinate 7,077, forward strand.
ACGATTGCCGGCAGCGTCATGGTGGTGTATTCGACCTTTGGCGCGGAAGCGGGGCACCTGCTCACAGCTTCGTTCATGACCGCGCCCGCGGCGATTCTGCTCGCGAAGATCCTCGTGCCGGAGACCGAGAAGCCGATCACCGCGGGCGGTGAAAAGATTCAGGTGCCGGTCGAGACGCACAACATCGTCGATGCCGCCGCCCACGGCACCGCGCAGGGCTTGCAGATGGCCCTGCACGTCGGCGCAACCTTAATTGTCTTCATAGGTCTCGTTTACCTGCTGGACCTGATTTTTCAATCAATAACCGGAACTACCTTTGTCGATACACTGGGTTATGTGTTTCGTCCCGTGGCTTGGCTGCTCGGCATTCCCAGTCAGGATGTCGCCGAAGTGGCGAAACTCTTGGGTAAGAAAACGGTGTTGAACGAGTTTGTGAGCTATCTTGATCTGAAAGTGTTGATCGAGACCAACGCCATTAGCCAGCGAAGCATCACAATTGCGACATATGCGCTCTGCAGTTTTGCGAATCCAGGCAGTATCGGCATTACGCTTGCCGGTCTCGATGCGATCGCGCCATCGCGCCGGGCGGATGTCGCCAAACTGTGCTTCAAAGCATTTGTAGGCGGCGCACTGGCCAGCCTCATGACCGCGTGCATTGCAGGAGTGATTCTCTATGAATAATCCCATGATTCCGCGCGCGTTGACGATAGCGGGTAGCGATTCCGGCGGCGGCGCGGGAATTCAGGCAGATCTCAAGACTTTCGCGGCACTGAAGGTATATGGCATGTCGGCTATTACATCGGTAACCGCGCAGAACACCGTTGGCGTCGCAGGTGTGCACGATGTCCCCGCGGCGTTCGTGGCAAGGCAAATCGAGATGGTGGTGGAAGACATTGGCGTCGACGCCGCGAAGACGGGCATGCTCTCCAACGCGGAAATAGTGTTGGCCGTCGCCGACGCCGTGAAACGCCTCGGCATCGGCAATCTGGTCGTGGATCCGGTGATGGTCGCCAAGAGCGGCGACGCATTACTGCAAACAGAAGCGCAACACGCATTGAAATCCGCGCTGCTTCCGCTGGCGCACGTCGTAACGCCAAACCTTCCCGAGGCCGAAGCGCTGACGGGCGAAAAGATTGCCGACATGGAAGGAATGAAAGCGGCGGCCGTTGCGCTGTATGCGATGGGCCCGCGCCATGTGGTCATCAAGGGCGGACATCTCGCCGGCGCGGAGGCGATCGATCTGTTGTACGACGGTGTCGCATTCCAGACGTTTTCCGCATCCCGCATCGACACGAAAAACACGCACGGAACCGGATGCACATTTTCGGCGGCCATCGCCGCGCTACTCGCGAAAGGCCATAGCGTCGTGGCGTCCGTTGAAGGCGCAAAAGCCTACCTGACAAAAGCCATTCGCCACGCGCTGCCCTTGGGCAAGGGCCACGGCCCGCTCATGCACCACTGGATGGCGGACGACGCAACGCGGGACATCGAATAGGCCCAACCGCGCGATGCATTTGGCCCCCGCGCTGCGGTACACTATAAGAGATATTCCGCCCGCGGAGGGTTAGGATAATTGGCTAATCCACCGGTCTTGAAAACCGGCGCCTTCGGGCTTGAGGGTTCGAGTCCCTCACCCTCCGCCATATTCTCTTCAGCATCCTTCAAGCGCTGCATCGGTGTATAATCGCGCAATCAATTCACGCATATTTAGGAGGAAGAACATGTCGATCCTGGCAGCCGTTTTATTTACGGCTTCAACAATTTCTGCCGCGGACTATCAGTCCGAACTCATTTTCCCGCCGCAGGACTTGCATTGTCATGGCAGCAGCGTCGTGGAAGCGCCCAACGGTGATCTGATCGCCTGCTGGTTCTATGGCTCAGGCGAGCGCAGCGCGAACGACGTCAAGATTCAGGGCGCGCGTTTGAAGAAAGGCGCGAAGCAGTGGAGCGAAGTCTTCACGATGGCGGACACGCCAAATCATCCCGACTGCAATCCCGCGCTATTCATCGATTCGGAAGATCGGTTGTGGTTGTTCTGGATTGTGGTGCAGGCGAACCGTTGGGAACAATCGCTTCTCAAGTACAAGCGCGCGGAGAAATACTCGGGCGAAGGCGCTCCCAAGTGGACGTGGCAGGACGTGATTCTGCTTCAACCCGGAAAAGAGTTCGCCGAGACGACAGAGGCGAAATTCAAAGAGCTCCGCTATCCCGAGCCGATGTGGGGCGAATACGCACCGCAGTACACGCGACTCTTGATCGACGCATCCAAGGATCCGCTGAAACGGCAGACCGGTTGGATGACGCGCGCGAAACCCCTGCAGTTGGCATCGGGACGAATTCTGGTCCCGCTATACTCGGACGGATTCAATGCGTGCCTGATGGCCATCAGCGACGACTTGGGCGAGACGTGGAAGCCGAGTCTGCCGCTGATTGGATTCGCGCCGATTCAGCCGACCTTGTTTCAGAAGAAGAGCGGCCAATTGGTGGCGTATTGCCGCGACAGCGGCGGTCCGCCGCAGCGCGTGCTTGTCAGCACGTCGGACGACAACGGCGAATCGTGGAGCGCCGCGCGCGACACGGACATACCAAACCCGGGCGCAAGCGTCGCGGCGGTGACGTTGAAAGACGGTCGCTGGTTACACGTATATAACGATGCGGAAGACGGCCGGCATTCGCTCGCGGTATCGCTCTCCGATGATGAAGGCGCAACGTGGAAGTGGACCAAGCACCTGGACAAAGTAGCGCCCGGCGAAGGCGGTTTCGGATATCCAACCGCAATTCAAGGGAAAGACGGTCGCATTCATGTAACCTATACACACTCGCTCGAAGGGAAAAAATCTATAAAGCACGTCGCGTTCGAGCCGAATTGGGTAGCGGACTAGCGTGAGTAATAATGCCCCGCGCGAACCCGAGGATTTCGAACAAAACCAGCTGCTGTTCGAGAATCCCGCAGGGATAAAGGAGCGCTGTCCACCGCGGCGGATTGCGCCGCCGGAGTCGCTTTGACGTAGGCGGACCTACCTTGGGTAATTGGTCACACCCTGGTACTGTTATTCTGTAAGGGTTGCAGCCGTTTTGTTATAGACTGCCAGACACGGTTCCGACGCATTGGAACAAACCATACGCCATTAATTCTTGGCTGGAGTACAAACACATGAAGTCGATTCAAGTTGGAATTTGCGCCGCGATTGTGGCGCTGTCCGCACAAGCTGAAACCGCGACCTTGACAAAAGAGAAATTTCTCGACAAGTGCAAGGGCGCATGGGCCGGCCAGATGATTGGCGTGTGTTATGGCGCGCCCTACGAGTTTCAATCGAATGGCAAACCGATAACCGAACCAATGCGCGCATGGACCCCCGACCTCGTGGCGGGCGCGATCGATCAGGACGATTGCTACGTCGAGATGACGTTCTTGAAGTCAATCGAGAAGCACGGTCTCGATGTGACCTATGAGCAGGCTGGAAAAGACTTCGCGGATTCGCAGTATCCTCTGTGGCATGCGAACCGCGCCGGGCGCGACAACTGCCGACGCGGAATCATGCCCCCAATGTCCGGGCATCCCAACTACAATAAACACGCAGACGACATCGACTTTCAGATCGAGGCCGATTTGTTCGGAATCTTGACGCCCGGCATGCCGCGGGAATCCAACAGGCTGTGCGATGTGTTCGGGCGCATCATGAACTATGGCGACGGCCTCTACGGTGGCATGTTCGTCGCGGGTATGTATTCGGCAGCCTATTTCGAAGACACGGACTTCCGAAAAGTCATCAACGCAGGATTGGCCTGCATCCCGGAAGATTCCGAATACTACAAATGCATCAAGGACGTCATTGCCTATTACGACGCCGCGCCAAACGATTGGCTCGCGGCATGGAAACAGATCGAAGCAAAGTGGCAGGACGACATCGACTGCAAGCCGGGCGATCCTTTCAACATCGACGCCAAACTGAACGGCGCCTATATCGTTATGGGCCTGTTGTACGGCAACGGCGATTTCGAAAAGACGATGGAAATTTCAACGCGTTGCGGACAAGACGCGGACTGCAATCCGTCGAACGCCGTCGGCGTGTTGGGATGCATGAAAGGATACGCGGCACTCGAAGCACGCTTTACCTCCGGCATTCCCGCAATGGCCGAGACAAAGTTTTCGCACACCGACTATTCTTTCAATTCCTTGATTCCCGCCTGCCAGGCAGTCACCGAGCAAATAATCAAGCGCGCCGGAGGCACAATCGACGGCGATACCTACACCTTCCCCGTTCAAGCGCCACAGGCCCCCGAGACATATGAGCAATGGGTACGGCAGTCAGATGCGAGCGCCGCGGCAATCTCACAACACGAAGTAAGCCTGTGGGACAAGAACTGGAAAATCGTAGCGTGTGGAAGCGATATGGAGCCAGGCTTTCGAAGCGAACAATTCGGACGCGAGAACGTCCTCATGCTTCACCCTGTAGACCAAACCATGCCCGCAGTGCTGACTGCAAGACTTCCCGTGCCTTCGACCGGAAGACCAGGGTTGGTGATCGAGACCGCGTCCGATCTGCAAGGCGACTTTCTGCTTAAGGTCTTTATCAACGGCGAAGAACGGCTTGCGAAAGAGATCAATACCCGGGGGAAATGGACGACCGAGCGCGTCGAACTCGCGCCGTACACGAATACCGACATCGACGTCCGCCTGGAAAATCATGCCACGGGCTGGGCATTCGAAGCGGCTTATCTAGCGAAGGCGGCTATCGAAAGTTAAACGCACCGAATCGGCGTGGCTTAGAGCGCCAGACGCAGTTAGCCTAAGTCCGCGCCCGCGGGCATGCCGCTGCGCGCGCAGGCTTCGATCACTTCCGCCGCGCGCGCGACGCCGTTCGATTCCCGCACCGTCGCGGAAAACCGTTGTGCGGCCTGCCGATAGGCAGGATCTTCAATAATGCGTCGGAGGTTTGATGCAAGCGCAGCCGGGCTAAACCCGCGCGCCCGCATGCGAATGCAGAAGCCATTGCTGACCCCAATGCGCGTGATCGCTTCCTGTTCATGGTGCGAGGGCAACGACACCATCGGCACTCCCGCGCTTAACGCCTGATACATCGTCCCGTTGCCGCCGTGGAAAATAAGCGCCTGGCAATGCTTCAACAATTGCGACCCCGGCGCATAGTCACACACGCGGAAATTGGCAGGCGCGTTCCGCAAGGTCTCTTCTTTGACTTGCCGCGCCGTGGTCACGACGAAGCGGTACGGAAGCTTCGCGAACGTCTCGTATGTTCGCCGCAGGAACGCATCCAGAAATCCGGTGGAGCCCATGGTGATGTATACATTCTGCGTTCCATCGTCGAGCTCGTCGAACCACTCGGGCAAGGGCGACGGATGCTCGGAAAAAATTGGCCCTACCGTGTGGTAATTCGGAAAGTACGCGGGGTTCTCGTACAGGCCCGGCAGATCAGGCGACAACAACGGAATCGATCGGAGCAACCGAAGCGAATTCACCGGTTTCTTTCCAAACGTGCGATACGCGCGCTTGCGAAAGCGCGCGAGATGCAGCCGGTCGTAAACCTGCAAGGCAGGATGGAAGATATAGTTCGGCGTCAGGAAATGGCTCGCATAGCCATTCAAGATTCCCGCGGCCGGAATTCCCGCGATGTGCGCGGAAGTGCTCGCGCTCACCGAAGCATCGCCCACGATAATGTGCGGCTTTTCCTGCTGGATTGCACGAACCTGCCCCTCGATGATCTCCTGCAAAGGCACCCACGGCCCCAGGTTGAGAAGGTCCCAACCGGAGATCACAAAACCATATTTCTCGAACCGGTCCCAGCCGTAGGGCTGATAGGGTTCACGCGAGTAGACGAGGCGAAACCCCGCTTCCTGAACCAAGGATAGCTTCGAACGCGGATGCGTCGGGTCATCGCCCACAAAGATCACTTCGTGGCCCCGTTCGCGGAGCGCCTTGCCGATTTCAACACACCGCGACGTGTGCGCGAGCACCCATCCAAGCGGCGCAAACATGATCTTCAAGCGCCCGGCCGATGCCGGGGCAGCGCTCGAGAGTCCTTCCGTAACGCCATACGTTTCGGTGATATCGTTTCGTGCAGTCGACAAATTCATGTTGCGAACGGTCTTGCTTATCCTGGCTGGCAATCGCCGGAGTTTTGCGGTTTAGATATAAAAAGTAGTTAAAGGGATTTAAATTTGGTGCGCATGGGCGGCCGGGCCGCTCCGCCCAACCTTACCCGCGTTCGTAGGTATCGAGATTCCTGCCCAACATGGCTGCCACCGTCTCCGCATGCGGATCCGTCAGCATCGAGATATGGTTTCCGGGGATCGGACAAACTTCCACGGGTTTCGTCGAATAGCGCTTCCATCCCAGAGTCTTGTCGGAGAGAATCCCCCGAAGCGCCCCGCTCCGCGCGATGGTCGTGCCCAGGTCACGTAAAATCTGCGGCAGCACGCGCAGGCTCATGCGCCAGTTTGACGCAAGCACCTTCAAATAGTTCACGGTAGATTCTTTCATGACCCCATCGGGCATGGCGG
>CALEZK010000094.1 GCA_937928585.1 uncultured bacterium
AAATCGACACCACCCTCTCAACTTTTTCTGGTTTTCCCCATCCGCAATCAACCAATCGCTTGGACTTACACACCAAAAATCATTTTTCCCACATCCTCCCCACGCCGAAAAGACCCTTCGTTTCGCGAATCCTGTAAAACACACTGCAACAACCCGCGCACAAAAAGTAGAGACTCACAACCACGGAGCCACGACCCCGACGACATCGCGTACCCGCACAACAACCCAAGGTCGCGCGCGTATCGCATAGTTCGCTACACTCTGCTGGGGACGAACTCCTTCTGGTTTTCGGTAATGGGCCGCGCTACGCGGGGAGGCTGCATCTGAACGCGCACGATTACACGCTCCTGCTGCTGTCACTGGGGATCTTGCTGACTGTCTCCCGGATGTTCGGTGAAATCGCCGACAAACTGGGCCAGCCGACGGTGCTCGGCGAAATCACCGCGGGCATTCTCCTCGGGCCAACGCTCCTGGGCCGCCTCGCGCCGGATCTCGCCACCACGTTGTTCCCCCTCGCAGGTCCGCGTGCCACTGTTCTGGAAGGGCTGTTTCTCTTATCCATTGTGTTGTTCATGCTCGTAGCCGGCTTGGAGGTGGACCTCTCCACCGCGATTCGGCAGGGCAGAACCGCCGCGATTGTCGGCACCGCGGGTATCGCATTGCCGTTTGTACTGGGTTTTGGAGCAGCCTGGTTTGCCCCGGCCTGGCTCGGCTACCACGAAGGGTCCACCGTATTTGTTTTCGCGCTGTTCATTGCGACCGCGCTTTCCATCTCCGCGCTTCCGGTAATCGCAAAAACGCTGATGGATCTCGGGCTTTATTACTCCGATCTCGGCATGATTGTGATTTCAGCCGCGATCTTCAGCGACATTTTCGGCTGGATGCTGTTCGCGCTCATCCTCGGATTGATGGGTGTCGACACGGGCTACACCACCAGCATCGGAGCGACCATTGCCCTTGTCGTCGGTTTCGCCGTATTCATGCTCACCGCCGTGCGCTGGGTCATTCACCGCACCCTGCCGTGGGTCCAGGCCCACACAAGTTTTCCCGGCGGCGTATTGGGTCTGGCCCTCGCCACGGCGCTGTGCGGCGCGGCCTTCACCGAGTGGGCCGGCGTCCACGCAATCTTTGGCGCGTTTCTCGCCGGTGTCGCCATCGGCGATTCCGCCCACCTGCGCAACCATACGCGCACCATCATCCGGCAATTCATTTCGTTCTTCTTCGCGCCGCTGTTCTTCGCATCTATCGGACTTAAAGTCGATTTCTTCACGCATTTCGATTTCCTATTGGTCGCAATCGTCGTTGTATTGGCCTGTGTGGGAAAGATTCTTGCCTGCGGTTTCGCGGGCGTCGTCGCGGGCATGCCCAAGCGCGAAGCCTGGGCCGTTGGCTTCGCGCTGAATGCGCGCGGCGCAATGGAGATCATTCTCGGATCTTTGGCGCTGCGCTACGGCGTGATTAACGAACCGCTCTTCGTCGCGCTCGTTGTGATGGCGCTCGCAACCTCCATGCTCAGCGGCGTAGCCATTCCCGCGGTGCTGAAACGCGCGAAGTCGCGCCGGATAGAAGACTACCTGTCCGCCCGGTCCTATGTGGGTGATCTCAAGGCCACCACCACTGCGGGCGTTATCGACGAACTCTCCGGCGTCATGGCGGACGTCGCGGGCGTTTCGCGCGAATCCCTCACGCGCGCCGTCATGGATCGCGAACAAATCATTTCCACCGCGCTCGGCAATGGCGTTGCCGTGCCGCACGCGCGGATCGCCGATGCCCAGGCCTTCTGCCTCGGTGTCGGAATCTCCCATCGCGGCCTCGACGTCAACGCGCCGGACGGCCAACCCGCGCACGTGTTCTTCTTCATCGTCTCGCCAAAAAATGATGATGGCGCCCAACTCGAATTGCTCGCAGACATTGCCGATCGGTTCATGGACCCGACGTTTCACGAAAAACTCTGTCAAACAGCCTCGTATACGGAATTCCTGGCTGTGTTGCGCACGCGCGGCGACTGATTTCGCCCTGTGGTAAACTGGTAATGACGTTATGGACAAGCATGTATCCAAAACTGCACGGACCTTGCTCAAGAACGTTGCCACGCGACTTAAGCGCGTGGCGCTTGGGCGTGAATCCTTGCGCGACGCCTTCGACGGAATAACCGACGACGCCGACCGCCTGAAGCGCGCGGCAAAAGGCGCCAAGGCGCCCGGCAGCCATCACAAGGCTTCGCAATATGTCGAAAAAGGTCGCCGCGCATACAACGACAAGAATTATGAAATGGCCGAAGACTTTTTCCGCAGGGCCATCATCGAGGACCCGCAGTACGCGCTGGCCTTTACCTATCTGGGTTCCACCCTCTACAACCTCCAGCGAATCAGCGACGCGACGCACATGTGGATGAAGGCGATTGAACTCGAACCGGGCTCGGACGCCGCGCGAAAAGCTGAGCAGCGCCTTAGAAAGGTCAAGTCTCGCAAGGACGCCGTCATCGCCGATATCGAACGGAGCATTCGCGGCGATTAGTCGCCCGCGATTGGCGTGCACATGGATTACGATTCCATCCCAACGTTTCGCTTTTTCGTGCCCACGGATATCGTGTTTGGTAATGGTGTTTTTGACCAGCTCGGCGCGCATTCCAAAAAGTGGGGCGCAAAACCGCTCATCGTCACGGGGAAACGTTCCGCCCGCGCAGCGGGCCTGCTCGACCGCGCGCTCACCCAACTGCCCGGTGCACGCCTCTTCGACGCCATCGACGAAAATCCGGATACCGCGATTTGTGAAAGGGGCGCGCAGGTGTGTCGCGAGCATGGGTGCGACGTAATCGTCGCAATCGGCGGCGGAAGCCCGATTGACGCCGCGAAGGCCATCGCCGTCATGGCGCGAAACGACGGCCCATGCGAAACATTCTTTGGCGCCGACCGCTATGCCCATGCGCCCCTGCCCATCATCGCGGTCCCAACTACCGCGGGCACGGGCAGCGAAGTCACGCCATACGCAGTGATCGTCGATACGGTAACGAATTCGAAACGGTCCATCTCCGGCGCGGCATTGTTTCCACGCGTCGCGCTGCTGGATCCGTCAACAACGGCTACGATGCCCCGAAGTGTCACCATCGCTACGGGCCTGGATGCGCTCAGCCAGGCGATGGAAGGCATCGTGTCGCGGAAATCAACGCCCATGGGCGACACCCTTGCGCTGGACGCAATCCGTCGCGTGCGCGTTCACCTGCCCGCTGCCGCCGACGGTGACCCCGCCGCCCGATCCGAAATGTTATACGCAGCGATGCTGTCCGGCTGCGTCATCGCGCAGAGCGGCACAACCCTCGTTCACGGCATGGGCTATCACTACACCCTCGCATGCGGCATCGCGCACGGCCTCGCGAATGCCCTCCTCCTTACCCCGCTCTTCCTACATAACGCCCGGTGCGCCCCTGATCGCGCCGCGGCCATCGCGCAGGCCTTCGGCGAGCATGGTGGTGATCCCGGCCCCGCCATCGCCCGGTCCCTGCACGCCCTATTTCACCGGCTTGAGCTGTCCCCCGCGGCGAAAGACCACGGCGTGAAGCCCGATCAGCTCGAGCTGTTCGCCAGGGACGTCGCCTCCGACCCTTACCGATTTCGCAACCAACTCGGTGAAATCTCGAAAGACTCGATTCTCGGGTTCTACCGCCAGTCCTTTCACGGCAATCTTTCCGAAATTCAGTAAGTTACTGAATTTAAATACTTTATGACTATTTCGGAATTCTTTCTGAAATCCCCACCATTCGAATCAAGTAAATACTTGACATAGTGACAAATTCTTGCTAAATTCACCACAACGCCGTAAATGCCTACAATCAATTCAATCGCCTTGTAAGGTCAACACTACATATGGTACCCCCAAAGTCAGGTCATGCCTCGCTCATCGGCTCAGCTTTCGGCGGGTATGAAGTCCAAGCCCTCATCGGCCGCGGCGCCATGGGCACCGTATACCTCGCCCGCGATATCGCGCTGAACCGTCAAGTTGCCCTGAAAGTACTGCTCGGCAGCATTGCGCGCAATCCGTCCATGGTCCGCAGTTTCTACCGCGAGGCCCAGGCCGCTGCCCCGCTCCGCCATCCCGGAATCGTCCGAGTCTACTCTGCGGGCATCGAAGGCGGCACTCCCTATATTGCAATGGAATACGTCGCCGGGGAACCCCTTGATCGCTTCCTGCGCCGCAAAGGCCAGGTCTCCTGGCAAGCTGCGCTCTACGTCGGCGGCCAGGTTGCCGCCGCGCTGCAATGCGCGCACGACGCCGGCATTATTCACCGCGACGTGAAGCCCGCAAATATTCTGCTCGACCGGCAAGGCCGCGTGCGCCTCGCCGACTTCGGAATCGCGCGCGTTCGCGCGATGGAACAGGGCAGCGGCGAAGCAGGGATCATCGGCACGCCGCAGTACATGAGCCCCGAACAGTGCGCAGGCGAGGAAGTTTCTGCAAAGGCCGATCTCTATTCACTCGGTGTTACGCTCTACCAGATGATCTCGGGAGAAACGCCATTCCAGGCAAATTCTCCGCAAGCGTTGATGCGCAAGATTGCATCTGAAGCCGCGCCAAGATTGAATCGCGTGCGCGATGATGTTCCCGACGATGTCGCGCGCTTGATCGCGCATTTGCTTGAAAAAAATGAAGCTGACCGGCCGGCGGATGCAGCGCAAGTCTGCCAGACCATTGAGCGCTTGCAGTGCGAAGACGGCGGACGCTCCGCGATTCCGCAGGCGCTTGCCGCCTACGTTCGCGAGCAGGCGCAAGACTCGCCGCTTCGGTTGATGACGCCTCCACCCTCAAAGGACAAGTCGAAAACGGTTCGTCCCGAAACCGCTGTTGTTCCAGGATTCAGCAAACGATGGTTGGCGTTTTCCTGCGTGGCGTTTGCGACGCTCGCATGCATCGCTGGTGCGTCCGTCTGGTTTGGCATGCAGGATTCACGACCCGCGGCGCCCGCGCATGTGATGAACGCAAGCCGCTTTCAACCGCAGCCTGACGGCAGCATGATCGCGGAACTACCGGTGCCCGCGTACACCGCGGTCCGGCTGGGCTGGGCAGGCGCCGAACCTGCGCTTCTCGTCGAGGTGCAAGGCATGGAGCATCTGATGTCGCGCGGCAGCGCGGGCATTCTCGCGTTTGCTCCCGAATCGAAACAGTGCATGAACATTGCAACGCCCGCGGGCGCTTCGCTCGCCGAAGGAATCGACAGCGCGCGCGCCTATCCGCTGGCGCTGAGTAGTGGCCAACGATCGGCCTCCACAACGCCCACGATTCTGCTCGCGCAGCGCGGCGCCAACAACGCGAAATCCACCGGCCTGGTATTCGCGCAACGATGGAATGAAGCCGCTCCATCCATCAATCCGCTTGCAACATACGAATCCACGGCACCCGGCACGGCGCCGTGGCATAGCGCGGATGCGCGTGCCATGCACGCAGTGCTTCGGCCTGATGGCGGCGCGGTGTGCGCGATTATTGAGAATGCGGACGGCACAAACTATTTGGCGGAACAACGCGTCAACGGTGGTTCGCCACTGCAAAAACTGACGGGCACCGGCGCGCGAATTCTGCCGCACTCGGTTCAGTACGCGCCGGACGGAACCCGCGTCTACTACATGCGTCAGGACAATGCCGGCAAGCAGGAACTCTGGAGCACGCCGGTGGCGGGCACGGATAGCACACTGCTGATGGTTGGTTATTTCGATGGCGGCGTCGCGATTAGCCCGGACGGGTCGCGAATCGCCACCGCATGGAGCACCACGGCTGCAGAGCAAGCGGAACTTCGCGTTATCGACGCGAAAGACGGCACGATTCTGCATCGCCTCGATCCCGGCACTGTTGGGCACGACGCATGGGCTCACACCGCAGATCGCTTGCTGATCGCCGCGCGCGGCGATGACCGCATCCGGCAACTGCAACTCATCGACCCTGAGAATCCTGCCACGCGACGCGTGCTGACTTCTTTGCCGGGCGGCGTGGGCAAGGCGACGGCGCTGTCCGCGGATGGCAGATGGGCCGCCGGCATTGCCGAAGGCGGCAGCGGCGTGCGCGTGGTATTCGTCGATCTAAATGATCCCGAATCAACGCGCACGGCGGCGCGAACAACTGCAACGGACGTCAACCGCTTGTAAGCGGTATCGGAAGGACGCGAGATGATGCGAAATACGGGAGGCGCACTACCAGCGCGGCACTTTCTCGGCAACTACGAGTTGTTCGAGGAGCTTGGCCGCGGCGGCATGGGCATCGTGTATCGCGCCCTCGATCTTTCGTTGGACCGCGTGGTCGCGATCAAGATTCTTCGCGACGATCTGCGCGCGCACCAATCGATTGTAACGCGGTTCAGCCGCGAAGCCCAGGCCGCGGCGCGCCTGGACCATACAAACATTGTGCAGATCTATACGGTAGGCGTTGCGGAACGCACGCCGTACATCGCGATGGAGTATATCGACGCAATGCCGCTGAGCGCGCTGATGCAACGCGAGCACCGGCTTGATTGGCAGACCGCCCTCGGTATTGCGCGGCAGGTGGCCGCCGCGCTCGCGTGCGCGCACGATTCGCACGTCATCCATCGCGATGTGAAGCCGCCAAACATTTTGCTCGATGATCGCAAGCACGCTTACGTAACCGATTTCGGTATCGCGAAGATACTGACGTTGGACGATAACCTCACCGTTGATGGCACGCGCCTCGGCACGCCGCATTACATGGCGCCAGAGCGCTGCAAAAGCGGCGAGGTCACGGCGGCGAGCGATTTGTATTCGCTCGGTGTAGTGCTGTTTCAAATGCTCACGGGCCGGTTGCCGTATGAGGCGTCCTCGCCTGTCGAGATGATTCAACGCATCATAAGCGAGCCCCCGGCGCGCGTGCGCAATTACGTGCCCGAAGTGCCGGAGGACGTCGAGCGGCTTGTGGCGTGGCTGATGGAGATGAATCCGAAGCATCGGCCTGCGAGCGGACACGTCGCCTGTGAAGCCATTGACCGCGTTATTGCCGGTAAGCCGCTTGATACAAGCGAACTGCGACCCGCGGAGATGATCGAAGACTTCCGGCGTTCGCTTGCGACATTTCCCGAGGCGCAGCCCGCTGCCGCGGACGCGGATTCACGCCGCAAAACGACTATTCGCCGTATCGCCGCCGGAGTCGTGGGGGCGCTCACACTCGGGCTTGGCGCTTGGTTCGCTGTCTCCTGGACATCGAGCCCGACGCCGGCATTGACAGGTAGCGCCTCCGATGTGGGCGCGTGGTTCGAGCCGGCATCGGTGGCTACTTTCAGCGAGGAAGGCAGTAGCGTCCATCTCGCTGAACTCCAGTTTCCGGGATATCACATTGTGTCGCTGACCAATGCCGGTGCCGATGGCTCGGTCGCGGCGCTTCTCGAGAACGGCGCGGGGAAACGCGTGTTGTGCGTGGTCTCGCCGGAGTTGCAGGACGCGCGTATTCGCATGGTATCGAATTCCGACGCGCCTCTGGCCCTTGCTTCGGCGGTACAAGGATTGCCGGGATCGCTTTTTGATGGGTTCGCGCTTTTGCATTCGGGAAGCGAATCGGCATTCATGTCTTTGCGGCCCTCGGGTTCGCAAGGTCCGCTTGCTGTATTGCCCACAGCGCTTGAAGTGGCGGATATTCATCCCTCCGGTTCGTTGTGGGCCGCTGCAATTCCGCATGAAGGCGGCTTCGCCCTTTCGGCATTTCGCTGGGAGAATGGCGTTGTGTCGCAGCAAATCATCGCTCCTTCCGGACCGCGCATAACGCGCGTGCAGTATTCGCCGGATGGCGAACGCATTGCGTACTTGCGCGATGCGGGCGCTGGGAGTTACGCGCTGCATGTAATCGCCGCTTCCGGCGTGACTGAAGAGCCGCTGGCGATTGCGAAGGGCCCGCTTGCGATCGGCAATTCGCCTTTCAACGCATCGGGAGACGCCATCCTCGTTTCGGACGAGGCACAAGGCAGTGTGCGCGCGATTTCGACGATTTCCGGCGCACTAATCGCCGACTTTGGCGCGAGCCTGCGCGGTGCGTGGGATATTACGAGCGATTCCATCGTACTCACCGCGCCGGATAAAGACGGTGTGGCACAGTTGTGGCGCGTTCGCGCGAACGCGCCAGCAGTGCGCACGCAATTGACTTTTCTTGACAGCGGCACGGACCGGACTGTTTCCACGACGCGAAATGGCCAGTGGGCGATCACGCATGGGGCAAGTGGAATACGAAGTGCGCTACCGAGCTTGGTGTTTGTGCGTCTTGCTCCGTGACTCGAACTCATGCCGTTTTTGGGAGTGCGCGGCCAACGCGATAGCGGTGCGGTCACTTTGGTTTGTGGCGACCGAGATTTGCAGCTTAAACACAATCGCCGCACTTTGACAGCCAAAGCGGTAGTCCGCCGCGGCGGACTACCGCAGTCCAAATCTTCATTTCACGATGCCGCTGTTCATTAGCACGCGCAGGAGCACCGCGGTTCCGCATTGGTTCGATACGGCGTTTGGATCAAAGATGTGATCGCGGACGTAACGGCCCTTGCTGTATTGGTTTGAAAAACTCCACAGATACGGCGAGGGTATGCCCCGCTTGCGGTAGCCGAATCCGTTGTAAGCCTCCCACTTGTACAAGGCACCGGCCAAGGACCAATCATCCCACTGATCCAGCTTCTGATAGACGAGCGCGTCGGCGGCGCTTTCCTCCCACGTGAATGGCGGCGCGCCTATGACGGGTCGATTCGCGGGCACGCGGCGGGTGCGCGCGCTTAGCGGATCGCCGTTGTGCAGATGCCTGTCAAACGCGAAAGCAGATTCGAGCGCGTGAATGCCGCCAATGAACCACCAGGGAATACCCATAGACGCGCCAACCGCATCATAGCGGGCACGGTTCGCGGTGAGCTTCGTTATATATCCGTCAACCACGCCGGACTTACTCGGAAGCACGACACATTCAGCGAAGCGCCTTTCATATTCGGCGCGATGTGCCGATGGCACTTTACTGGTCGCCACTGGAGGCACAGGGCCTTCTGAAGCCACCGCTGAATGCGTGTCCGTCACCTGTCCATCGGATGGCGCCGGTGGAAACACCTCGCGCGCGATTTGCATAAGCAACTGTCGCGCATGTTCGGCAGCTTTCGTAAGCGCGTCCGGATTCGTCGCGTTCGTTGGTGCAACTTCGGCGGCAACGCCATGGAGCGCGGCGGCAAGCGTGTTCAGCACAACCGCGCGCGCCGCAATTCCGGTTTGACCCACGCAGGCATAGGCATCATGCAGATTCCGCAACGCAAGCAATAACTTTTCGCGTTGAGCCTTGTTGACCCCCGGGGCAACCAGCATGCGCGACAGGCGCTGCAGCGCCTCGGCGTAAACACGCGCTATCTCGGCGTCCATTGGGTTCATGGCGCAGTTCCCTTCTTCTGCTTGGTTAATGCGTCGAGTTCTATCCGCGCGATGTCAATGCGTTGAATGAATGCGATTAGCTGTTCATGAAAGGAAGCAACGGCATCGGCATGGTGGCGGCGCTGTTCGGAATAGTTCCGAGCGAGATCAACCAGCGACGACAACCGCTCTTGTGCGGAAGGCGTGTAGGGCAAATCGCCCACCGGCATGGCGCGTTTCAGCGATGCTGGATCCAGCTCAAGCCGCAACGCATGCACATCCGCCTCCAACTGTGCGCGCAGCAGGGCGAGTTCGGTTCCAGCATCTGGAAGCGCAAATCCCGCCGCGACGGACTCCACTTCATCAAGCAGGCAGGCCTGTTCAAACATGATTTCACTGATTGCCGCGCCGGAAACCGCCACCCGCAGGCGATAGAGTTCCGGCGTCGCGTCGCTCAAGGCATCAAGCAGCGCCACAGCATTCGGCGCACCCAGGCGAAGCACTTCATCGAGCCGTTTTCGTTCGCGCGCCACCGCGACATCGCGGAGCAATGCATTTGCGAGCGAGCCAATTGGCGCACCAGCGACCGCATCCGCGGAACGCAACAGCATAGAAGCGGACTGCGCATGTCGCGCAATACTAGATTCATTGTGCCCTTCTTCGATGGCGTTCGCTACGGACGAGAATGCTTCCAGTGCCGCGGCAGCTTGAGCGTACGCCGCATCAACAGGGTTGACGGCGGGGAGCGATCGCGCAGCCGCTGGGTCGAAATCCGTTCGATACACAAATTCGCCGGAATCGCCGCGACGTTGCTGAAGCGACCACTCCGCGCGGGTCGCGGCATGTTGGGCGATAATGTCCTTGGTGGCCCCGGCGACTGCGTGGACGGCGTGCGAAACGCTCGCCTGCTCGGAAATAGGCGCCGTTATATGCGCGCATGACGCAATAGTGGCGGCGCCAAGGATAGCGGTGAGGTACACGATGTTTTTCATGGGCGATGTCCGGGCTGATTGTTCGTGCTCTATGGTCCTTTCCCTATCTGCACGGGTTGTTGCGCTCACGCTGCCGGAATTGAGCAAAGATGCCGCGGTGCGGGGAAGGGGGCAATTGGGAAAGAAAAGACGGAACCCCGCTACTTGTGCGCGGCGCGGAAGCCTTTTACGCAGTACTCGGCGCTACGGGTCGCCGGGGTAGGCGTGCCGCGAAGTTTGTTGCGAAGGATGCTAGCCTTGAAAACGGCGTAGTCGGTTGCGTAGGTAAGCCAGGCAATCAAGGCGCCGTAATGCTTGCGAAAGGTGTAGTACTTGCTTCGATACAGGTGAAACAGCGACATGTCGCTGGCTTCCTGTTCGCCGCTGCTGGCGCCGTGATGGTGGGCGACACGGGCCGAGGCGCAGTAGCGCACTGTGTTGCCCCGCCGGCGCGCGGGCAACATGATGTCCATCTCTTCTTCGTAGAGAAACAAATCATCGTCGAACCCGCCGATGGATTCGAGATAATCACGACGCATGAGGAAACACGCGCCAGAGACCATATCCACGGTTGCGCCGTCGATATGATCAGCTTCATCCAGCCAACTCCTGAGGGCCGAGAATCGCCGGGGATAGCGCCCCTGGAGTCCGGTGGTATTCCATATGCTGCGCAGCAAGGTGGGGAATCGCCGGCAGGAAAGCTGAAAACGGCCATCGGGATATTCGAGACGCGGTCCCACCGCCACGCAGGCAGGATCAGTCGATAAACACTCTTTGAGTGCGCGCAGAGCGCCAGGGCGTAGCTCAGCGTCGGAATTGAGGAACAGCAGATACTCCGACTGACCCGCGCGCATGCCCCGGTTGTTGGCGGGTCCGAAACCAATATTGGTATCGAGCGCAATCAGGTGTGCGGACGGGAATTCTTGCCGCACCATCGCGGGGGATCCGTCCGCGCTCGCGTTGTCCACAACATATAGGTTCAGGGCATCGACATCGGTGCGCGCCGATTCGACGCTGCGCAGGCACGCGCGAAGCAGCTCGCGCGTATTGTAGCTGACGACGATAACGTCGACGCCCATGCGGTGCGGCGGCTAGCCCTTCGCCTGTTGAAGCAATTCACGCACATCCATGACTTTCTCGCACTTGAGGCGATACACACTCATGACGTAGCCGTCTTCGAATTCCTCGCCGACTTCAAGCGTGCCGAATGCGGCGATGGGGATCTCGGAGTAGTACTTTGCAGGCTCGCCTTCGACGTTGACCATGATCCATTCGTTCATGGAGGGCGGGACGCCGAAGCAGCAGAACATTTGATCCTGGGTCAATGCGAAAGATTTGACGCCACCTTTATTGTCGACTTCAATCGGCACCATAAAGCCGACGACTACCGCCGGTTGGGAATGCAGTTTCTTGATGGGATCGGGGATTTGGTCGACGAGCGGCTTGTTCGGTGTTGGGCTGGCAAGAATCGCGTCCGGGTCGGGCACTTCATAGGGAAAACTGCCGAGGGCATTGAACGTAACCTTGAGATACTTGCCATCCTTGGTTTTTTCGAACTTGCTTGGGTCAGTCGTGGCACCGGACTCCGCCTTTTCAAGCAGGTCGAGAGATTCCTGCGGAAGTGCCTTGCCCAGAGCCTGCGCGCCGGACACGCCGCTGGGCGCGGCTTTGTCGCCATCCGCGGGTGGCGCTGCGGGCGCATCAATTGGCGCCCCTTTAATTTCCGCGCCTTTTTCCTGCGCCAACACGATTGCACAGGCCAGGAAGGCCACTGCTGTGATTCTGGTAAGAAGCGTTTTTGTACTCACGTTGGTTTACCTCAACGGCCTTACGCCGTGGTCATTGTAGACAAGTTTTGCGCCTGCTTCATCTCAGAAGCCCCGGTCGCTGCCGCTGATTCCATCTTTGGTGAGGTTCGGATTGGGCAGGCCATCGTTTGCCGGCTTGATTTGGTCCCAGTTCAGATATTCGACGTGGCCGTCGGCGAACAGATAAAGCCGTTTGCCGCCTTTGCCAAACCAGCCCTCGTCGTTTGCCCAGGCGTTGTGGTTGGAGTACCACTCGCCGACGAGAATCTTGTTGCTTGGCTCGCGAAGCGCGGCCATCCGCTGGGGGATGGTCTTTACTGCGTTCGAATAGCAGTCGGCGGTGTCTGTCATTGCGTTAATCTGCTCGGGAGAATGATAGAACGCCATGGAATAGGCGTAGGAAGTGGCCTCGAAATCCTGGTCGGACTTCGAGTCGCTTGGGCACCAGAAAACACCGGGGCTGTCCTTGTCGCCAGGGATGTACTCGGCAATCTTGGTGCGCCATCCACGCCCCATCCAGAGCCAGTAGAACGGGCTCGTACTCACGGGATCGCTGGCGGCTGGGTAGTATTCCTTGTTTTCGAGGGCATACAACTCGAAAGCGACGCCGATCTGCTTCAGGTTGCTGGTACAGCTCGCGCGGCGCGCACTCTCCCGGGCTTTGGAAAGCGCCGGCAGCAGGAGCGCGAAGAGGATGGAGATAATCGCGATACAGACCAGTAACTCGACCAGCGTGAAGCCCGATCGGGTTTGTTTCATTTGGACGGACATCCCCAGATTGTATGTTTCATGCACCGCCGGGCGCAACCCGGCTAGACCCCGAGCGCGCAGACCGGTGCTGGTTGTGGCGCGCCCCAAACGCGTCGATTTTGACACTGTGGCTAGCAGTCCTTTATAACATCGCTCCACCAGCGTTCTGTGGGCGTTCTTGACAGTATGCGCCCCAGATATGGTACCCATAGCGGTTTACAGGGAGACTATTTTCATGGCCCACGTTGTTGCTGACCCTTGCATTAAGTGCAAATACACGGACTGCGTTGCAGTTTGCCCGGTGGATTGCTTCCACGAGGGGGCGAATATGCTTGTGATTGATCCGGATGAGTGTATCGATTGCGGTGCGTGCGTGGACGAATGTCCGGTGCACGCGATCTATCCCGAAGAAGATTTGCCGGAGAAGTGGAGCAATTACCTTGAACTGAACAAGGAATTGGCGGCGGAGTGGCCGGTGATCAACGAAACGGGCGATGCGCTTCCGACGGCGGAAGAGTATAAGGACAAAGAGAATAAGCTGGCCGATCTGGATCGCAGCGCGGCAGGTTAGACACCGAGAATCATTACAGTATTGGGAAGCCGCTCTTGCATGGGCGGCTTCTTTTTTTTGCCTTGTCGAATGCCGTCAGCGTTCTTCCGCGGTACCATCGTGGAGGTAGACCCAGCGGTCGGCCTGTTTCGCGAGGGCTTC
>CALEZK010000095.1 GCA_937928585.1 uncultured bacterium
CAAACGGATTGAACACGGAAAGGCCCTCTCTTCCCAAAAGTCGCATCGCCCGGACACGCCCGTGAGTGTAGCGATCCTCGCGAGGAAGTCCAATCACTCCCTAAAGCTGAAGGTCATGCCCTCCCGACACACCCCTACTCGTACTCTTCATCGTAATCGTAATCGAGCGTTAGTTCATATGGACTGCGGCAGCAACGCTGCCGCTTTGGCTTATGACGATCTCGAATTACAGCAATGGCACCGGTTATATTGACTCGCTGTGAAAGCCAAAGCTGTAGCGCCGTCCGAAGCGGACTCTGCTACAGCACTCCACATAAAGCCCAAACTTTCCGAACCCTCTTAATATGGACTGCGGCAGCAACGCTGCCGCTTTGGCTTAGCATAGGTTCATGCCCCGACCGTTCAAAGAGAATGCAACCGCGCAATCCTGATATGCTCGTTCATCTTCTCAAAACAAAATGGACAGGTAAAAAGTACGCAATGAACTACGCACAGACTAAATCGCGCAACACCTTCACCAAGTTCACAGGGCGCATTTGCATCGTTATGGCGCTCTTGACCGCGCAATCTGCGCTGGCCGAGCCTGCAGGAAAGGAGTCAATGATTCGGAACGCAAAACAGATTCTCTTTCTCGGCGACAGCATTACGATGGACGGTCGTTATGTCGCGGCGGTGGACGCGTGGTTGACAGCGCGATACGGCGCCAACGCGCGCGTGGCGGTCAATGCGGGTCTCTCCAGCGAGACTGTCTCCGGGCTTACGGAGGAGGGTCACGCGGATGGCAAATTTCCACGGCCCTACTTGCATGAACGGCTAGGGCGGCATATACAAACCGTTCGACGAAGAACGCTTCAAAAAATACCGCGAAGGGATCACGCTCTTGCACGATGCAGCGACAAAAGCCGGCGCGCGGATCGTCTTCATCACACCTGCGATGTATGACAACAAGCAGACGCAAAATGGCGACGCATCGTATGACGAAGTTCTCGCGCGCTACAGCGCATGGCTTCTGTCGCAGCGCGCGACAGGCTGGAACGTGATCGACGTTCATGGGCCGATGGTGGAAGAAGTTGCGAAACAACGGCAGGCCGCTGCCCCGAATTTCACCTTCGCGCCGGACGGCGTCCACCCTGACGACGCGGGGCACTGGTTTATGGCGAAGCAGATCATCGCGTATTTCGAGGATGCAGACGCTGCTAATGCAACCTCGCCGGAACTGATTCCGGAAATAAAACCAGGCACGCTGGCCCTGGTAAAGCGACGGCTCGATGTCCGCCGCGATGCCACACTATCGGTAACGGAGCATACGCACCCGTCGTTTCCGAAAGGTCCGCCGATGGACGAAGCGCAAGCGACGATTGCTGAATTGGACAGGCAAATCGCGGCGCTCTACTCCACGCGATAGAGTCGCGCGTCGCCAGCGGAGTTCACGAGCATCAGTTGCGGCAACGCTTCCAGTTCGTTGATCGTCTCCCCATGTGTTTCGGGAACGAAAACATATTGCACGCACCACTCGGACAGAAACTGCGCGCGTTCCTCCGCGCTCATGTCAGTAGAATAGAATGCTTCGATCGCTGCGTCCATCGCGGCGGCAGGTTGATCGGAAAGATCCGCCGCGCCAAAACCTCCCAATACGCGAATGCCCGCGCGCAATGAAAGCGCGTCGTTCAAGGGGCGTGGCGCGAGTATCGAGCCTTGCGTCAATCGCGCGAGACATTCAGCCTCATTGCGCGTGAGGTAGGCGGCGCGCATGCCAAGATCAGAAGCTGCACCCGGCCGCATGCCGAGCGGCCCCTGAAACACCAGCGTTGACACTGCAAAAGAAGTGACCGCGCATACAACAATGAAGGCAACGGAAATCTTCGCGACGCGCGGGCGCCCTTCGCGCATCGTGGCGATGCCCTCGGCCGCCAGCGGTGCCAACAGAACGCCGATGAAGATCATCAGGCGCTGTGGCGCAAACTGTAGCAGCCAACCTGCGCCGGCGGCGGATATGGCAACGGCGGTGAACAGCGCTGTGGCCGCGAAGTACCAAGCATACGGCGAAACGTTGTTGGTGCGCGGACCGCGTATCCACGCCATCGCCCCGCCGATAGCCGCGCCAGAGAGCGCGATATCGGATACGGCAAGCGCCGCGGCATGATCGGAACCGCGCCAGACGGAGCCGAAGTAGAGCTGATGTGCAGTAAAGAGACAAGCGAAGACGGTCACGTAGCCGAGTCCCGCGCTTGCCGCAAGATGCACCGCACGGGGGAGGTTTTCAAATTCGCGATACATCAGGAATGCAGCGGGGATCAGCAGTGGAAGTGCCGCGCTGAGAAAGGACGAAAACCACATCGCCTGCTGCACCAATCCGCCGGTGCTTTGCAGGAACGCCGGGCTTCGCATCATGAACACGACCGCCGCGCAGATGCCCGCGGCAATTGGCACGGCCACAAGCGTGGCGTCGCGAAGGGACGATTTCGCGTGTTGAAGCGAATACAATGCGCCCAAGGCCCAGTAAGCGGGCGCGAACCGCATGTTGAGAAAGGTCGCCACAAACAACAAGGACCATGCAAACACCAAGTGGTATGGACAGGAAATCGCGCGCGCCACGATGAAGGTGGTCAGTCCCGCAAACCCTATGGCAAGCGGCATCGTGTAATAAAAGCGCGGCGCAAGCAAGTACGATGCTAGGTTCGACCCTTCCACTAGATCGTAGATCGCAAACCGATAGAAAAACCGCGAGAAGACATCGGATTCTGTAGCACCTGTTATGAAGCAGACAAGATACAGCACGCCTCCGAGTCCGCCCGCGCAGGCGTAGAGCACGAATGCCGCGTCGGCGCGCGCGGCAAACGTCGTGCGATAGAAATGATAGATCGCAAGTAGAAAGAAGAACACCCCGCATGCATTCGCAACCCCCAGCGCGATGAACGGCGTCAGTCCCAATGTGGCGCCTAGCGACCCCGCCGTCCCATACATCCAGTGAAACGGCGCGGGATAATAGCGCGGCGAGTGGCTTCCCGCGGGTGATTTACAAGTTGCATACGGCGAGTAAAAACCAGTCTCAAACATTTGCATCGAATGCAGAAATATCGCGCTGTCCGGCTTGTGCAGTCCGGTGGGGACTACGTCCTTCGGCGCAGCCTTTGCGATCATCGCGTGAGTAAACGGCGGCACGCACGCAAAGGCCAGCGCAAGCACCCAAACCCAACCTGGTGTCTCGCGCACCCAGTTCATGTCAGCGCATCCGGTGGTGTCAGGCGCGAGGCGAATTCTTGTGCAGTTATGGTGCGCGCGCGTTGAATCATGCGGCGCTCGCGCATGGCCTGCGGCAGCGCCGCCCAGAGGCTGACTATCGCGCCGAGCAGCACGCCGCATGCGCGCAACAACCCAAACTCCACGCGAGCGGACGATATCACGCGGCCCGCTTGATGCAACCGCTCGCGCAGCATGGCCGAAAAATTGCCAATGATCACTTCACCCGGGAAATTCTTTATGAGCAGCAAAGCGTGATTGCGGAAACACTGCCGCGAACGCCACCACGTCTTGCCGGATTGGCTCGCGCTGCCGACGTGATAGGCTACCGCCTGGGGCGCGAGCGCGCAGGTATAGCCTGCGAGACGCGCGCGCATGCAGAAGTCCGCATCTTCAAAATATGCAATGAACTTCTCGTCGAAGTATCCAATTGCGCGAAACACGGCGCGCGGAATAAGCGCGGCGCCGCCCGTCACGCCAAAAATCTGCGGCGGCAGATCGAGCGAAGCCCGCTGCGCGCGATAGCCGATGCTTTCAGGCCGGCCGTTGGCCAGCACGCGATCGCCAGCGGCATATACCGTATTGCGTTCAGATTCGAAGAGCACCAAAGGCGTCAGCAAAGTGTTTGGCTGAGATTCTGCCGTATCGAGCAGAACTGACAGGGCATCTGGTTCAAGTGTCATATCGTTATTCAAGAGAAAAACGAAATCACCCGAGGCCGGGCGTATTCCAGTATTCACCGCGACGCAAAATCCACTGTTCGCCGCGAGTCGAATCACGCGGATTTCCTGGGATATCTCGGCGACCAATTCCGCAAGTGGCGGGGACGAACCGTCATCCACAACGATGATCTCGTCCGCGGCGCGCGACTGCGCAATCAACGATCGCAGGCAAGCCGAGAGCAATTCGCCGTGGTTCCAGGATGGAATGACGACACTAAGCGTCGGCGCGCTCATACGGCAGCGTCTGTCGCCGCGCG
>CALEZK010000096.1 GCA_937928585.1 uncultured bacterium
GCAGTAACGAACACGTGGCGAAAGGCATTACCGGCGCCAAGTGCGCCATCCCCCCTGGTGCCGCACACCTGCAATCGGAAAGCCGCGGAGCAAATCGTAAACTAGTTCCAAAGCGGGCGCTTTGGAACACTCTCTTGAAAAGCGCCGCTTTGATCTTAATAAACAATCCGTCATTCTCAAAGGACCCATCCGTCCCATGAGTCCCATACGATCCATTCCTCAAGGTCAAAAAAACGCCACGGACTGCAACACCCGCACAGATCAAATAGAAGCGATATCATGCCGATCAGCGCGTTCAAACAACCAAGCCGCGAAACGGCGATGCCAAAAATTGAAAAGAAACGACCAAAACGACGCACGCAACGCACCAAAACCAACGAAACAGCAAACAATTCCATGCAAAAAGCCACCCGAAATGACCAGTTTTCGACCCAAAATATCGACCTGTGGAATCCGCGCAACGTCTTTCGTGGAAAGCCGTTGCGCCCACCAAAACCCCGCCCCCCTCGTTTGGTGCAAGTCGCACTTTTTTCGCGGTGCATCCCGCGACGGAAAGGCAACCCCCGCGCCACGGACTGCAACGCAACGCGCCTAATTAACAAAGGGTGCGAACAGCATCCACTAAACAAAAAGCAAAGAGCGCGACGCGCGAGTAGCAAAAGAGCCGAAGGCTAGGAATGGGTGTGATGATGCAATGTGGTGTCGATAGAGCGGTGCCAGCCGCAAGTCAGTGCGCCCCCTCGCATAAAGGGGCGCGCCCGACAGGGTCACGGACCCACACATGCCTGGGACCTTCGGCCAAAAACGGGACGACACGCAATCCGCGGTCTTACACCACCTCCGGCATTTTGAAGGGTTCGCGCCCTTCGCGTTTCAGGAGGGCGTTGGCTTCATCGTCGTTGACGAAGGTTTCGGTTGCGGCGTCGATAGTGAGTTTGCGGCCGGTGCGGTAAGACGCGTTGGCGTAGTGGCACAGGCTGGTGGAGAGGTGGCATTCTTCGATGTCGCCGTTGGGCTTGTTGCGGGTGCGGATGCAATCGATGAAGTTGCCCATGTGTTCGGCGTTGGCGAAATTGCCGTGTTGGGTGCGCGTGGGTTGGCCGTCGGCGTCGAAAGTTTGCCAGCCGCCGCCGTGGCGTTCGAAGTACATGAATTCCTTGCTGCCGTAAATTTCGAAGCGCGTGCCGCTGAAGGCCCATTGAGGAAGCATGTCGAGATCACGGTCTTCGATGGGCATTTTGTGCATGTAGGGCGTCCACAGGGTCTGTTCGTAGACCATGGTGACGCCATCGAAATCCCAGATGACCGAATGTGTGTCTGGGGTTTCCTGATCGTCTTTGAAGTATTGAATGCCGCCGCTGGAATAGACTGATTTCGGGCACTTTAATCCGCAAACCCAACGGGCGATGTCCACCTGGTGGCAGCCATCGTTTGTGATGTCGCCTGCGCCGAAATCCCAGAACCAGTTCCACGCGTAATGGAATCGGTTTTCGTTGAACGGTCGGTTCGGCGCGGGGCCGAGCCAGAGATCGTAGTCAACGCCCTCCGGCGGGGTGGAGTCTTCGCGGTGGCCGACGGTGCCGCGCGGTTTGCTGTTCATAACGCGCACGAAATGGATTTCGCCGAGCTTGCCGGAGTTGATGTAGTCGATTGCGTCAAAGCAGTATTGCGCGCTGCGGTTCTGCATGCCGCACATCACGACGCGGTCGTACTTCCGCGCCGCTTCGATCATTTTGCGGCCTTCCCAAATGTTGTGGCAGGTGGGCTTTTCGACGTAAACGTCTTTTCCCGCCTGGCAGGCCCAGACCGTGCTCAGCGCGTGCCAATGGTTTGGCGTGGCGCTGACGAGGCCCTGCACTTCCGGGTCGTCAAGCACGCGGCGGAAATCCTGTACGCACTGCGGCGTTCCGCCGCCGACTTCTTCAATGGCCTTTGCGCGGTCCGGAAAAAGGCGGCTGTCTGGATCGGCGAGGTATTTGACGTGGACGTCCTTGCGCTTGGCAAACTCGGGCGCAAGCCAACTGCCGCGGCCGTGAATGCCGGCGACGCCAATCACGACGCGCTCGTTCGCGCCGAGTACGTTGATGGAGAACGTGGAGGCTGCTGCTGTGGCCAGCGCAGTCTTGGTGGTCTTGCCGATGAATTCACGCCGATTGATCTTGCTCATTGCATTTTGCCCTCGATGTCAGTCATACGGCCTTTATTCCTCACGACCATTGAGAATAATCGATCTTGTGCCCTTCGAGCCAAATTAATCACGCAGCGTTCTGTTCCCTCGCTCATGAATCGTATCGTCAAACGTCGAAAATTATCCATGAGCCAGCTTCGTCGATAAGACTTCGCTACCGGTTGCAAACTCTGCTTCCAGGGCATCTGCCACACGTGTGAGCGCTTCCGAGCTTGCCGCGGCGGCATTACACGCCCGGAGCAAACGCAGTTCGACCATCATTTCGTCGCCGCCATACTCTCTTGTGAAACCCAACAACCACCGGTGCAGCAAATCATTTGAAACACCTGCTTCGCGAGCAGCACTCTCGAAGTCGAAGTAAGTCATGAAGTGAATTCCCTAAAGTTCCGGCGGAGCCAGTATGTCAATTGCCGGTATTCCATTCGCCGCGTTGACTGCCATCACTGCTGCACGTCTTCTCCGATTGACCAAATGGCGGAAGTTCCACGATAGCAACACATCATACCGATGATATACGGCAGAAGCCACGTGCAGTGCGTCGTCGATCATTGCTGGTGAAAAAGCTCCGTCGACAATATAGTTGTTTGCCAATTCCCGAATCTCATCGTTTACAAGCTTTACCTCGATTTCAGAAATCGCGGTTTCCAACTGTGTGCGCAATTCGATTTTTCTGACTTGGCCAATTTCACGACAGCAAACGTCGGAAGTTCCGAGCTCAAATTCTGTTCTCTTTACCCAGAATTCCTGCGTCAGGAGTTGGCGCTCCGGCATGCGCGTATCGAAAAGCGCACTCAAAACAGAAGTATCCAGATATACTCGAAGTTTCATGAGCCTGGGTGCCATTATAACAGGGAATGTATGCGCGCGCTGCGCGCGTTATGAAACGGAACTTCGGGTGCTTCACCGTAGCAATTTCAATCGAGGAGTACATTGCCCATGCCCACGATGCACGTTGCCCAGGTATCCCGCGCGGGCGGGCCATTCGAAATAGTCGAGCGCGACATACCGGAGCCGGGCGCCGGACAGGTGCGAGTAAAAGTCGAGGCCTGCGGCATTTGCCATAGCGACGCGATGACGAAAGAGGGACTTTTCCCCGGCATACAATTCCCGCGCGTGCCGGGGCACGAAGTCGTCGGCGTCATCGACGCGATAGGCGCAGAAGTGCCGCAGTGGAAAGTGGGCCAGCGCGTAGGGGTAGGTTGGCACGGCTGGCATTGCGGGGTGTGTGATCGGTGCCGCAGAGGAGATTTTTTCGCGTGCCTTCAAATCCCGAAGGTTACCGGTATTTCCTACGACGGTGGATACGGCGAGTATCTCATCGCATTTGCCAACGGCCTTGCTCTCCTGCCGGAAGGATTGTCGCCGATTGAGGCGGCACCGCTCATGTGCGCCGGACTCACGACATTTAACGCGCTGCGCCACAGCGGTGCCCGTCCCGGCGACACCGTCGCTGTGCTTGGCCTCGGTGGGTTGGGGCACCTTGGGGTGCAATATGCGGTGAAGATGGGTTTCAAGACCATTGCCATCGCCCGCGGGGCGGACAAAGAAGCACTCGCGAAACAGCTCGGCGCGCACGACTACATTGACAGCCAGGCGAACGACCCGGCAACCGCATTGCAGAAAGTGGGTGGCGCTCGGATCGTGTTGGCGACGGTGACGAATGCCGATGCGATGGCAGCGACCATAGGCGGGCTTTCGCCGCTGGGCTCGCTCATGGTACTGGGCGCGCCGCACGAACCCTTGCAGGTGCCAGCAATGCCGCTAATTATTGGAAAGCGTTCAGTTCAAGGTTGGTATTCGGGCACTTCGATTGACGCGCAGGATACGCTCGGCTTCAGCGCGCTGACGGGCGTCCGCGCCATGAATGAAGTGTATCCTTTGGAGAAAGTGAACGAGGCTTACGAACGCATGATGAGCGGTAAGGCGCGTTTCCGCGTGGTACTGAAAATTGCCTGAATCAGTTGACGCTGGTGCGATGAAGAACTGCCTGAAGTTGGCACGAGAAACGGTTCTCAAACATGCGCGGCAATCGACGAAGACGCTTGCCGCGCGACTGTCTTAGCGCTCAGACACCTGACTTGCGGCTTGCCAGTCGGGGTTCGCATGTTCGGAGAACGGCCAGTAGACTACGACTGTGCTTGCGATGAAATCGTGTAGCGAACGCTTTCGTCTATTTGCGATCAAAGTCTGCATATTGGCCAAGTACCAGAATAGGACCAGATAATCGACAAGTGACTGAAAGCCGGGCGTATGCAGATCCACCAAATACTGTCTTTCGTAACTGCCGGCCGCGTTGAACACAACAGGATCGATAGCAATTAGCGCATAAGCTTGTACTGCCGCGATTTCGGTGCTAATTATGGTAGGCACAATATACCTTGCAATTGATTCGTTCCAGCCGATTCGGCTGCCGTCCGGCCTTGTTATTCGGATTCCCAGCATAATGTCGCCGAGCGTTCCACCGTAGCGGTAACAAAAGATAATTGTATAGGCTGTAAATATGACAAGACCTGCAATACTGCTTGTTATTTCCCACGTCTTACCAGACCTTGCTACGAAAACAAGTATCAATACCACTGGAAGGAGAATCAGCAGGTCCAGAACACCCGCAAAGAATCGACGCCAGAATCCCACGTAGACTTTTTCCGACTTGACGTAGTCAGGGAGGAACTCAATTATCTTGCCGTCCGGGTACCAGATTCCATCCTTCGAGCTCATGGCAGTCGTCCCCCCTCGCGCACAAGTTCCACACAGTCAAAGTCGGACAAGGCGGTAATACTGCGTGAACAGTACATTACTTTAAGGCGTGTCGCAAGGCTTGCTTCGCAAGTTTTAGGCGGGTGATTCGCCAAAGTTCCCGAAATTTGGAGACCTTTTCCCTTGCTCAATGCATACGTCGAGAGACAGGCGCAGAGGTTTCACAACTAGAAAATGAAAAAGGCGCTAAGGGCTCAAGGTGCCCTTAGCGCCAAATATTTCTGTGTTTTTCCCTGACTTGCTACTGCTTCTTGCGGCGAATACCCAGCGCGGCAAGACCTGCACCGAGGAGCAAGAGCGACGCTGGTTCCGGCACAACGCCACCGGGGGTGGTGTTCGTGGCCCACACGCTGTCGTCGCCAGGGCCCTGCGACCAACGCGCCACGGAAAGTGCAGGGTCGTAATCCGGCGAACCGCTGGAGAGACCGGAGAAGAAGTCCGAGATATCGAGATTCGAACCAGTGACCAGGAAGGTGATAATGGCGGTACCGCCCGCGCCGAGTCCGTTGTTGCCCGGATCGGCAAAGTCAAAGTTATAGTCGAATGTGCCAAAGGGACCCGCCGACGCATTGGTAAACAAAGCGGCGTCCGTAAAGCCATCGTCGTCCTGAAGGGTCAATGAGGTCACATCGCTGGACACGTTGAAGAAGATACCTGACAGGGTATATGGGTCCGGCGCGCTCGTGTTATTGTCGATTTCCAACGTCAGTATGTTGGTACCGGCATCAAAGGTAAATTCAACCTGTGCATCGAACACCCCTGCATCCGGTTGGTCGAGATCGCTCAACTGACCACTGTAGGTGATGATGTCTGCGCTTGCAGGCAGGCTACAACATACGGCTACAGCCATTGCAAGACCTAAAAGTTTTCGGTTCAACATGAGTGACACCCTCAATTTCGCAGCCCAAGTGCACCAGTACGACGGCAAGGTTCGTGCCAATTTTTTTGAAACTGAGAAATTGGCGTTAACCTAGGTCTCTAAGCCTCTTACAGTGTGAAGTAGTAAACATTTTCTTGCACACCTGACCGCCCGCCTGACGAACTATGAAACAGTTATTCACGAGTGACAAACATCTGCTTGCCTCGCGCGAACGGAGGACGTTACGGAGGCTCCAATACACGAAATCTCGGCCTTTTCTGCCAAGTGGCTTGACAGTGCTCAAAATTAGTCATATGATTAATTTTATAAAGTGAACGAATGAGTAAATTAAATTCAAAGCGGCCCAGGCAATCTTCTGCAGAGATGTTGGCAGGCTCTGCCAGTAGACTTTTCGCACGTCACGGCTACGACGGGACCTCGACGAGGGCGATTGCGGAGGGCGCGGGAGTCAACATCGCCCTCATTCTGTATCATTTTGGAAGTAAGGAAGGGCTGCTTGCAGCCTTGATGGAGAATTGGGTTAACGACGTGCTTGT
Source organism: uncultured bacterium (assembly GCA_937928585.1). Classification (GTDB taxonomy): domain Bacteria; phylum Hydrogenedentota; class Hydrogenedentia; order Hydrogenedentales; family SLHB01; genus JABWCD01. The sequence continues at coordinate 6,362 of CALEZK010000096.1, forward strand.
GAGAATGCGAGTGACTTCCGAAGTGCCAGATGAAGGTGCCGCGCGTACGACCGCCGTGATCGACTCATTCCTGAGATATGCCATCGTAGAGGCGCCGGAGTTTGGGGCAATCATTGCGAGGGAGTCAATCGTTCTGGAAGAAACCCCTGCCAGTGCCGTGATTGGAAAAGCACTGGGACGCGTTATCCAATTCTTCCAGTCGCATCGCGCAATAACAGGCGACGCGCCAGCCGAAGTGCGTCTGTCACAACTTATTGGCATCGTTGGAGCGGCAGTAGCGATGCCCTCGATCGCGAAATCCGTATCGCCGCAGCTTGCATTGGCACAAGCTCGGCGTTGGGCATTTGAACTACGAGGGAGTCACGCCAGGCATAGCTTGGAACCTGCCGTTACAACAGGCCCAGCGGCCGAAATTCGCCCCGGATTCTCGAAAACGGAAGCGAGTGGCTTCGATTTCCTGGATTGAGATACTCGCTTTCGCGTCCATTTTTTCTGAACACGGTCACGACCGATAGGCAGGGCACCATGAAGCAATTGCTCAACATGCGGGGAATTATAACTGTACTGAACACCCCCTTCCTCGATGATGACACTCTTGATTGTGAAGGCCTTCGTTCAAACGTCCATTACGCCATTGATGCGGGTGTTGGCGGTTTTCTGGTTCCTGCCATGGCATCGGAAGTGGGAAAACTCACTCGGGCGGAGCGCTTGTCGCTTGTCGAAACCGTCATCGACGCCGCTGCCGGACGCGTTCCTGTCATTGGAGGCGCATCGGCTCCTACGCAATCGGAAAGGTTGGACGCCGCGCGCGCGATGATTCAACTGGGTTGCAGCGGCGTGCTGGCAAGCATTCCTTTCGAATCGAAAGAAGCGTACCGGAGGGACGTCGAATCACTTGCCGGACTACAGCCCGGTTTTCTGATGATCCAGGACTGGGATTTCACCGGCGACGGATTGCCTATGGACGTAATTGTTCAGCTCTTTGAGGAGATACCTGCGTTCCGGTGTCTGAAAATTGAGACCGCGCAAGCCGGAGCGAAATATACCCGAGTGCTCGAAGCCACGGGCGGGAAACTGCACGTATCCGGTGGATGGGCCGTCACCCAGATGATTGAAGGGTTGGACAGAGGAATTCACGCCTTCATGCCCACCGGTTTGCATCGGTCATACGCGTACATCTACGCGGCATACGCCGCGGGGAAACGCGACGAGGCCGTAACGCACTTTCACCGACTCGCCCCAATACTAGCGTTTTCGAACCAGCACCTCGACTTGTCGATCCACTTCTTCAAGAAACTGCTCCACGCCCAGGGACACTACACAACAGCCCGCGTTCGCGAGCCGATTCTGCCCCTGGATAGGTATCAGGCCCGCTACGCCGACGAGTTGATTCAACTCGCCGTGGACATTGAAAGCAGGCATTACTCTACATAGTAAGCATTAAGTGACGACATTAAGTTGTCAAATGTCCGTTCTTTCTGGGTTCATGGCTGATCGGCAAGAATTGCAGTCTTTCTGTTGTCCGTCAGAAACTTGACAGACGTTACTGGTCACTCTGTGGAAAAAATTGCCGATTCCACTTGCGAGTACACATCACTTCTGATAGAATGCGTCAAGATGTGCCATAGCTTGTGGTTTTGCCACAATATATTGTAGTCACTCGGTGTCCAAAGTGTCGGCACGGAAAATGTTAATAATGTCGTGGCATATATGGGTTGATTCAGAGCGAGGGGAAGCATGACAGGTGCAGGCGCAGATAATGCCCCTGATGGGAGCGCTCGAGGAGTACCCCAAAATCTGCTCAGTCAGGCCGAAATCGACGCGGCAATGGCGGCCATGCAGTCGGCGAAGCCGATACCAACAGACGAGTCACCCCTAGCCGTAGAGCCAGTCGCACCTTTAATGCCGCGCGAGCACTTACCCGTCGATCTGGGGTTCATTACGCAGGCAGAGATTGATCGTGCAATAGGCAAGCGAGAGAGTGCCGTCCCCGTCGAACCTCAATCCGATAAAACCGCGAGTCTAAACGAGATTGACCAACTGCTCGCGGCGGCGGAGGCGGAACCCACCAACTTCGCGGCTGCGGAGGCCGCACTTCAGCGACTAGATCAGGAAGACGTCAATGCGTTCCGCGATGCGCAAAGGTTAGCTGACAAAGTCGACGAACCCGCGCTCGGCCTTGATTCGCCGCAAGATGGAACGGAACTCTTGTCGCAGGGCGAACTGGACTCCTTGCTTACTGCGATGGATCCGGACACGCCATTGGCCAACAGCGAGCTCGACGCGCTACTCGCATCCGAAGAAGCGATCGCCCAATCGAACATGGATGCAGCGATTCGTGCGGACGCAGCCCCCATTACTTTGGGTGAGAACGAACTGGAAGCATTGCTAGGCGCGCATCCGTTGGTGCGCGAGGAACCGCCGTCGCCCTTGCCCATCGCGCGGGAACAAGTTGAGGAGGATCCCCTCGACCGCGCGACGCGCGAAACTACCGCGGCGAACGTTGGCCTTGAAAACCTGGCTGCAGCGGTGCCGAGCACCGAGGCGAGTGATCAACCGTTAGAGCAGGATCTCATCGATTCGCTCGTGGCACAAGCGGCGCAGGCCGCGGCACAGCCTGCGCCACCAACGCGAGATATCCCAGCAGCAGGTGGCGGCGCGGAGCCGCAACGCGATAGCCATCTCGCGATGGGACTTTCTGACGATGACTTCGACGACATCGGCATGCCGGGTGCGGCGCCCGCAACGCTGGTCAGCGAACCTGCGGACGAACCGAAGTCGACGGAAGAGCTTGGCGAATCCCCCGTGGTAGAACGGCGACTGACACGCCGCCCTGCGCTTCCGAGGAAGTTGGTGGCATCGATCGCGGCATCGCTTCTTGTGGGCGGTGGCGCCTTGCTGTTCTTTTGGCCGAAGGCGAAGGAAGTGGAAGTTCCCGCTGCCACGGAAACGCACGATGCGTCGCTGGAACTGGAAGATGTCATCATCATAGCCAAAGAACTTATGGGCAAAGGCGAATACGTTGCCGCCATGAAGCAACTCGGAACCGCGATACGCAAGTCAGAGCCGGGACCATTGTTAAACGAAGCGCGCTTCCTTCATGTAGAAGCCGGTTATCGTTCGCTGCCGCCGAATCCGCGCGACGTCGATACCGAGACAGTTCTGAAGAATATCGAAGACGTGATTGGTCTCAACGAAAAATACTCCCGCAATCCCGAGGCGCTCATGTGGAAAGCGGACCTGTATAAGCGTACGGGATCGCCGACTACGGCGCGCGCGACGTATGAGCGCATACTATCCAGCTACGCGAGCGCGCCGAATATCGATCAGGTCTTGCTTGAACACGCGCGACTTTCCTTCGATTTGAAGTATTTTGATGATGCCATAACGAACTTCAAACGGGTAGTCGAAGAGCTTCCGCAATCACCGCACAAGAGCGAGGCGCAGATGTTGCTCGCGAAGAGCTATGAGCAAACGGGCCGTATACCCGAAGCCGAGGCCCAATACGCCGCGGTGGCCGCGGAACGCACGGACTCACGCGTGGGGGCTGAGGCGGCACTGGCGCTGGCGAGATTGGCCAAGGCCGCAAACGATTTGCCGCGCGCGATTCAGGCCCTTGAAGCGCGCCTTCAGACCGCGACGACAGTAGACGGTAACGATGGCGTTTACGTTGAATTGGCCAAAGCATACCGCGCTACCGGGAAACCGATAGATGCCGTGCGCATCGCGCGCGAGCTTATAAGCTTCTTTCCGGAAAGTCCGCATGTGCCGGAAGCGGCGGTTGAGTTGACGCGCGCATTGGAAGCGACCGGTGATCGCGGCCAAGCGCTCGAACTTGCGCAACAGGCTGCGGAGCGATTCGATAAGAATCCAGACGTACTTCGGAACCGCGCGCAATTGCTTGCGAAATCCGGTGATACGCGCGGCGCGGCAGACGCACTGGTCAAGGCGGATGAATTGGGTGCGGACGATCCGGCCGTGTTGTTGGAAGCAGCCCAGAAGTATGTCGAACTAAATGGTGTGGGCGACGCGAGCAAGGCGGAAACCTTGCTTAAGTCCATACTCGAGCGCTTTCCCAAGTCCACTCAGGCAGTGGATGCTTCAGTTTCACTGGCGCGGCTTGAATATGAACGCGGCGAGCTTGCCGCCGCGATTGACCGCCTATCCGCGCTGGCTTCCGGTGATCACGATCAAACACAAGACTTGGCGATTCAAAGCGCGCTGGGTGGCATATACTCGGAATTGGGACTCAAGAAACGCGCGACGGCCGCATATGAGAAAGTAGCGGCACTCACAAGCGATCCCGAGCTGTTGGCTCAGGCGGCTACCGCACTTTTGAAGAACGGCGCCATTGGTTCTGCATTGCCTGTAATACGCAAGTTTGATGCGGCGCAGCTCTCTTCCAAGACTGGTTTCGACTTATTGATGGCGCAGGGCCGTGCCTTGCTTGACATTGATCCGGAACAGGCACTGGGCAAAATGCAACAAGCCTTTGAATCGTATCCCGTCGAGCGCACTCCCGAAGATTATGAGTATCTCGTGCGTGCTTGTGTTGAAACAGGCAAGACGGCTCACGCGCGCGTTCTCGTGAGCGATTTCAATACCTACGTTCAGAGTCATCCCGAAGAGTCGCCGCGACTGCAACGCACGGCAACGCTGTGGGGCGATGCCTTGTACAAGTCTGGCGACTACCGCGCGGCGCTTGATGCCTATGCACTCGTGGCGCCGCCGGAAATCAGCCCGGTGCCGATGCCGGGCGAAGAGCCGGCCGAAGCGGAAGCAGAGCCTGCGCCGTTGCCTGCCGATGTGTTGTGGGCGAAATACCAACGCGCGAACGCCATGCTGAAACTCGACGACTATTGGAACAGTGTTCCCATTCTGGAATCCCTGGCGGAAACGGAATCACCCTACGCGGAAGATGCACGGTTAAAGGCGGAGTACGCGAGACTAGAGCAACGGCTGCGCAACGAAACGCCACCATCGGCCGGAGGGTGACCTTTGGGTATTCATGACCGCCTGAAAAACTATTTCGATCGGCAGATAGCATTTTACAAGCGAATGCTCGACGAACAATCGGTTATCACAAAATACCTCGAAGATGGCGACCTTGATGCGGCAGAAGCGGTGTCGGCGGGTCACGCGCGCGAAAGTGCGGCGTTGGAATCTGAATTCGGAATTCTGCTGCGGGAATGGCATGCCAATACGCAGAACACGACTGAACGCGATGGCATTCGCATACTGGCGAAAGAAGCTGCTGACCTTGCGTCAAAGCTGGAGCAAGTTATCGAAGTTGTGGCCGGGCAAACGCGCGAGCGGAGACAAGCCGTGCGGAGGGAATGGGAAGCGATACGCAGAGGCCAGAACGTAGTTGATCGATACCGAACGGCGGACGAAAGTGAACCCGACAGAATTGACAGACGCGCTTAGCGCGACGAAGAGCGATCCCTTTGGCGGCGATGCGGATATTCGCGCGCTTGCCGAAGCGTTTGAGGTATTCACGCGCACTACCCAGTCGATGGAGGAATCCTATCGGCGATTGGAGTCGCGTCTTCGTGAACTTGATGAAGAACTCGATTCCACCAATCGCGAGTTGGCGCTTACCGGCGAATACCTGAGTTCGATCATGGACAGCATGTCGGACGGGGTAATTGCAGTGGACACGCGCGGTATCGTCACGACCTTCAACCGCGCCGCAAGCCATGCGTTAGGCTTCAGCGCGCGCGACGCGGTTGGAAGACCGTTCATAGACGTGTTCGGCCGCGAATTTGCCGTTCCCGCAGGACGCCACGCGCGTGAACTTCGGGCGAACGATGGGCGCCAGGTGCGGGTCAGCGAATGTGATTCTCCCTTATTCGACAGTACGCAGCGATGCATAGGCACCGTGAAGGTCTTTCAAGACCAAACCGAAATCGAGTCGCTGCGGACCCGGTTGCGCCACCAGGATCGCCTCGCCGCGGTCGGCCAAATGTCTGCGACAGTCGCGCATGAGATTAGAAATCCCCTGGGTGGTATCCGCGGATTCGCCGCGCTGCTCGCGCGCGACATCGAAACGGACGATCCGCGCGCCCGGCTGGTCGAAAAAATACTCGAAGGCTCGAAGGCGCTTGAACGCGTAGTAACTGATTTGCTGGAGTTCACAAGGCCGCTACAGCTCCGGCTTCAGGTTACACCGTGCCGGGAGTTGGTCGATTCCGCACTTAGCTATCTGGATCTTGGCGATAAAATAATCACAATTGAAAACCGAGTCGATTCTGCCAGCAGAATTGTTGCGGACGCGGACAAGTTGCGGCAGGTGATGCTGAACTTGCTTCTGAACAGCGTTCAAAGCATCGACCATAGCGGTGCGATACGCATCGCGTCATCCACAGACAACGGGCTTGTCACAATTGCGTTGTCGGATACCGGTTGCGGTATGCCCGCCGAGACGCTCGAACAAGTTTTCGCGCCGTTCTACACGACCAAGGAAAAAGGGACTGGACTCGGTCTCGCAATAGCACACAAGATAATTGAAGCCCACGGTGGCCGCATTGATGCAACAAGCCAGCCTGGTTTGGGTTCCACGTTCAGCATTTCGATACCACGCGCGGAGTAAACATGGCTAAGGCGACGATACTGGTAATTGACGATGAATCCCTGATGCGGGAATACGTGCAGGAGGCTTTGGTTCGTGCGGGGCACGATGTGACCGTTGCGTCGAACGGGAAAGACGGCATTGAGGCGATAGCCAGAAAGACTTTTGACGTTGTCGTAAGCGATCTCAAGATGCAGCCCGTGGATGGCGTCGCGGTATTGCGCGCGGTGCGAACCAAAAGTCCAGCGACCGCGTGCATCATCATGACTGCATATGGCACGGTGGAGACGGCTGTGACTGCGCTCAAGGAAGGCGCGTTCGACTACATCATGAAACCGTTCACGCCGGACGAGCTTGAGCTGGTTGTTTCGCGCGCGATAGAACGCGAGCGCATTGCCCTGGAGAATCGTTACCTTCGCGATGAGCTGAACCGGCGTTACGATTTCTCCGCGATGGTCGGCGAAAGTGAAGCGATGAAGCGTGTGCACGAACAAATTCAGAAAGTCGCCGACAGTCGAGCGACCATTCTCATTCGTGGCGAAAGTGGCACCGGCAAAGAACTGGTGGCACGGGCCATACACTACAGCGGGGTCCGCCGGGACCGGCCATTCATCAAGGTCAACTGCGCGGCGCTATCGGCCGGCCTGCTGGAAAGCGAACTTTTTGGGCACGAGAAGGGGTCATTCACTGGCGCGCACGATCGAAAAATTGGGCGATTCGAGTTAGCCGATTCCGGCACTCTATTGCTGGATGAGGTAAGCGAAATTGGCATCGAGCTTCAACCCAAGCTTCTGCGCGCATTGCAGGAACGCGAGTTTGAGCGCGTGGGAGGAAGCACCTCGATAAAAGTGGACACGCGCATTATTTGCACGACAAATCGAAATCTCGAAGAAGCGGTCGAAAAGGGTGAACTACGCGAAGATTTGTTTTTCCGTCTCAATGTAATTCCCGTCGTACTGCCGCCGCTTCGCGAACGGAAAGAAGACCTCCCCGCGTTGATGGATTTTTTTCTCAAGCGGTACGTGCAGGAAAACAATCGTGCGATCACCGGTTTTGCCCCGGAGACCTTTGAGTTGTTCAACGAATACGATTGGCCGGGTAATGTTCGCGAATTACAGAACACAATCGAGCGCGCGGTAGTCTTGTCAACTTCGCGCGTGCTTGGGCCGGAGCAATTTAATTTTGGGCCTTCGCGCAATGGTCGTTCCGACGGTAACACTGTCAGCGTGCGCATTGGCACCACAGTGGCCGAAATGGAAAAAGAGCTTATCATGCGCACGTTGGAGAAGCATGTGCAGAACCGCACGCACGCCGCGGAAGTGCTGGGAATTTCAGTGCGGACGCTTCGCAATAAGCTGAAGGAATATCAGGGCAGATAAGCCGACGGAAGCGGGAGGTTAGTCGGCTAGTTGAAGACTATCTTCGGTTTTTTCGGCTTGCCGCAGCCCTTGCAGCTTCCACACGATTTTATTTTTTCGGTAACAAGATCGACCTCGATCTGGCCATCAATTATCAACGCGCCGTCTTCATACAAGATTTCTGCTGCGGCGCACGGGTCGTTTTTTCCGCCCGGTTCTTTTCCTGTCAAAACTTCCAGAACCGCCTGAATAGCGAAGAAATGTTTTAATCCCAGGAACTCTTCCAGCGGGTCGTCCACGGGGAAACGCTCAAGATAGGTATCCGCGTCCATAGCAAGAATTTCGTCCAGCGTCCAGCCTTGAAGGTGCTCGATCAGAAGATTTCCCGCGCCGACACCTTGACCGCAAGTGCGCTTTGAGAAATAGTAGTCCTGCAGCCGGTCGTCGCTGTCCAGCTCGACATGAATCATTTCAGTTACATCGTTACATGGCATTGGTTTTATACGCCTCTTCGACCTTCGCCGCGAAATAAAAATCGCTCTCGGTCAAACCGTCGATTTTATGTGTCCAGATTGTGACTTTTGTCTTTCCCCACGTCGTCAGAATATCGGGGTGGTGATTCTGTTCCTCTGCAATGGCGCCTACAGCGTTTGTAAACGCGAGCGCGTCCACAAAGTTTTTGAATTTGTATGCTTTTTCCAGATGATGTTCGTCTACGCATTGCCAATCGCCATTGAGCAGCGCCATCAGTCGCGTGATATCCGCCCCTTGGAGTTTGGGCACGCCCCCGCGACACGGCACGCATTGTTGGCTGGCAAGTTCGTTGATCCTTATACATCAAAGACGGCTTGAGGCCGTTCGATCCATATGTTGAGATCCGATTCTTCATCCAGCGTAGCGGCGCCGAGCCGGACCGTGTAGGGTTCTTCGCCATGGGGATAAAACGTGATGCGGGTTTCATCGATATTCCAAATGCCTGATTCGGGTCCGCAGATTAGCAACGTGTGCGGGAAACTGCCGGGGCTTGCGATACCGTGAAATGTCTCACCCGCGCTGGTGCCGCCCTTGGACTGTTCGAAGTCGACGATGAACCCGTTAATGCTCCACTTGGGGGCCACGCCCGGTCCCTTGTCACCCGTTTTTATTGTAACGTCGAATGAATTCAGTTTCGGCATCTAGTTTATCCCCGCGGGCAACGCTTTGTAGAAAGGACTCTTGCCCGCGCCGTGATCGGTATTGTCGAGAATCGCACCAATCTGCGGCACCGCGCTACGAAATGCCTCGTAGATTCCCTGGCGGAGTGTGACGTCCGATGCGGCGCACCCCTGGCAACCGCCCATCATTTGAATGAAGACGGTATTGCCTTCGACACGGTCCAAAGCTATCGCACCGGAATGCGCGGCGATGCTTGGATTAATCTCGGTATCAATTACGCGCTGCAGGGTAACAACGATTTCGTCAGAGGACGGCAACCCTTCCAGAAAGGTGTCCGTCACAACCGGGCTACCATCTACCAGATGGGTGCGCACAACATTACCGACTTCCTGGGCCATGGGTTTCCAATCACCGTGCATCGTGGGTCGACGCGTAATCGTGATTGTATAGCCATGAAGTAAAACTGATTCCACGCCATCAATTGAGAATATGGCTTGTGCCAACGGCGAGAGTTCGGCTTTCTGTGCATTTGGAAACCAGGCTGAGTTGCCTTCCAGCACCGGACGGTCGAGCATCAGCACGCACGCGCCCTTGTCCTTTTCGACACGGGCCTTGATTCGCACGTCCGCGCTCCAAGTCTCGGTCTCGACAGCCTCTTCGAGAATCGGTGCATTGACGACGCGGCGCTTCTTTGGTGGGCCGGCAAGTTGTTCGGGTTCTGGATCTTCAGACGTGTCGATGCCACCCATCAATTCGTCCAATGATGGGCGAGACGGCCCGGAACTTGTCGGTTTGGCCTTGAAGACCTTGGAAAACCACGAAGGCATGCCAATACTCCTTAAAAGACGCTGCCCTATTCTAAACCAAAATAGGGCCAAAGTGATTCCACGAATCCGGGCTAAGGCCCGGCGCCCTGCCAATTGATGGTGGCGGCGACTATCTCCACGTCCATCGCTTCTCCGTTCGGTGCTGTGACCAACACATCTCGCAGTACGAGTGGTAGTGACGACAAGCGGGATAAGGGGGACAGGCTGCGCACGTTTACGGTCAGCAGTTCGTTTGCGTCAGGCACGCGCGTTGACGGGGTGACTTCGAATGCGATACCCCAGTCGCGGGTCTCACGCTGAACGACACGCCGCCCCGCGATATTGGCCTCGGGCATGACTGTCAGGTCTAGCCATTCCAGTTCTCCGGGCGGGTCGGTATCAATCCGGCCAATGACGCGACCCGTTTTGACACCTGCGGGTGCATCCAGGCGGAGGGTCACGGTGGCTTCGTATTGCGCGCGTGCAGCAGCAAATGCGTTAAGGGTGAGCCTTACAATCGATCTCGGGGTATACGTAAACCCACTCGACAATATAGTGCTTTGTGCACCGGCTCCTTCGATTCGTACGTCCACAGGGCCGCCGTCTGGGGAGTCTGCCGGGGGCGTTTCCACCAATAGGCTGGCGGTACTTGCGACACTGATAACCCGCGCAGGCCGCGCACCGAACCAGACCGCGGCATCTGCCGTGAGATTTCGCCCGTCCACCGAGACACGGCTACCGCCTTCCGAGGGGCCGGAATTCGGAACCAGCCCGGTCACAGTAGGCGCACCTGCGGGCGGCAAAGGGTCGTAATCTGCGCCGTCCCACGCACCATCGCCATCGGTATCAGGGTTGATGGGGCTTGTTTCTGTTTCGTTGCTCATACCATCCGCGTTTTGATCTTCGGCGCCGTCAATCAATCCGTCGCCGTCAGAATCCGGGTTTAATTTGTTCGTCTCTCCCGGATCAACGATGCCGTTTGCATTCCGATCTTCAAGTGCGTCAGGAATTCCATCATCATCGATGTCTACCGATTCCAACAGCGCACGCGATAGCCACTCGAACAAGTCGAGCATAAAACCGGAATGCTGTGGTCGCTGACCGTTCGCCGCCAGCAGTGGGGAAGGCGAGGCCATCAGTACGGTGCGACCGCGGCCGAATTGACGAACAGCCAATGCCGGTGCGTCGCCCGCATAGGCAAGCACCGTGGCAGCCGAGTCGAGTTGCAGACGTGCGCCGGCATCGATCGAAATATTCGACCAGTTTCGTGTTAGCGGATGCGCGAGACTGATGTCGGTTGCGCCGCTTACTTCGCCTTTGGGATGAATTACCACGCCGAGGGGTGCCAACCAGCGTTGGGACACGGTGTCTGATGCATCAGAGGCACCTGCCAAGACCAGCAAGCCGCCGCCATTCGCTATGTAATGGAGTAAGGCCTGGCGATTGAGGAGACCCTGATCGATAGCATCGCTGTCGATGACGACTGCCGCATGCTGGTCGAAGCTTTCCACTGGGCCGCCATTTGCGAACTCGTGCGAAAAATAAAAAGGTGGTCCGGATAATAGTTGCATCGCGCCACTGAAATTTGAACTCTCCGTCCACGACTCCCGGGTTTTGCCTAGTACCCATAAAACGGTGCGTGACCCCGCGCTACGAGGAAGCACGTCAACGCAAATTCTGGCGGGCGAGGATGCGGCAGAATACAGGGGAGTTGTGCCTGTGAGTGCGATTTCGACATACGCGGGTGCGAGACCTGTTTCCGGAAGTTGAACCGGGTCAATTCCAGCGACAAACCATCCGGGCACGCGTCCTTGTCGCGGGAAAACGTAAAGCCAAGGTGTCCGCTCCGAATTCACCATAACATTCCAAGTCGACAAATGGGCATGCGGTGAATCGATGTAGACGGCTCGCACCTCTCGCCCCGCCGCGTCTGCGCGAAGCGCGATTCGGGCAGGTAAGTCGAGGAATGGCGACGGTGTTGATGGTTCCGGATCGGTGCTGTCGGCGATACCGTCACGATCGGAATCCATAGGGAGCTGTAATGAATCATCCAGCGCATGTACATCGACAATATGTCCTGATTGGACCATTGTCATGGCGAGTTCCGCGCCATCGGCTGCGCGAATTGTGTGAATGCGATTCGCTTCCGATGCGACGACATTTGCGCCTGACCATGCCAATGCAGTAATTGGCGCACTGTATGAGACCGAAATATTACCGGGCACACCCTCTGGCCAAACTGCCACACGCCGATCTACGCCGACTGCCAGCGCACCCCCTGAGGCGGCCAGGCGCACCGGGTGCGTGACACCCGAATACGAAAAAGCGCGGCTTCTCTCGTAACCAGCAGCGGTTGGCGAGATGCGAGAAACATACGCAAAGCCGGCGCTGGGCGTACGCGTTGTAATCCACCATGCGCCATCATCGGATGGCACAATGCTGCAGCCCGTCGTGAATTGCCCGGTCACTTCAATAGGCGTGCCACGCAACGTGAACAAGCGGGAGTCAAATACCATGGCGAGGCAGCGGCCCTCGTCGCCGGCTTCCGGGCCGGTTGCGTTCAGTATGACGAGAATGGCGCCAGGGGCCTCGTGTATGGAAAGTGCAGCAGGTTCGAGTTGATCCTGCGGCGCCGATACGGGAGCGCGTTCCTGCACGATGCGTCCGGAGACGACGTCGCGAACATGTAAGACCGCGGCGCCTTTGGGTGTCCAGCATAGTGCCGCCACCCAATTGGCGGAATCATGCACAACCGCCGCGGCAGGCACTCCAGGCAGGAGCCACTGTGCGGCGTGATCCTGAAACGCGAATGCTGGCCCAGCGTCGGCCGGCCGAACCTCAATTGCACCCTGTCCCGTGATTGGTCCGGATTTCACTGTGCCGACCAGTACCGTGCGGGATGGTGAATTCGGCGTTCCGCGCGTGATCCCTGCGATCCTCGGGTTTTCGAGCGCGATTTCGCGAGATGAGACTTCAAACGCGTTCGGCGCGCTAATGGACATGCCACTCAGATAGTGAGAGGTACCCAACAATGAGTGCTCCCCCGTCAGCGTGGCGGTCATGCCGTTAGCGCCGCGAATCGAAGGGCCGATGTGCGTGGTGCCCGGTAAGCGTACCGGGTTGACGGTTGGAGGCGGTGCGTCGACTCGGATCGGCTGTGAATAGATGCGCACGGATTCGCGCGCGGCAGTCAGTGTTGCAGTTTCAATGAGGACGTTCTGTGCAGCAGTCGGAGAGGCTAGAACCAAGAACCCAAACAGAACGACGGAGATGGCTTGAGTAAACTCCCGTTGATATCTGGCGCGTTGTGGCATGCCGTAAGTTTCCAAATTGGCTTCGGGCGAGATTATCGCCGTTCGCGCCTGCCAATTGGTAACGGGTTAGCTTTCCAGACTTCTTAGCGCCTCGCGTCCTTCATAGGCCGCATCCGCAATGAATTGATCGTCGCTCTTGTAAGTGATGAGATTGAAGCCGAGGTCGCGCCAATGCCGCGCGTTCTCAACCGAAGTAGCCGGTAGACCGTTGGAAAGGTTGTGTTTGGCGGACAGGCTGGTAATGCGGCGCGCAGCGGCGATCACATCGGGATGGTCCGGCGTGTCCGGA
>CALEZK010000097.1 GCA_937928585.1 uncultured bacterium
TGGGAAACACGCTGTGGCACGCCCTCGTCGCCGTTCTCATGTTCGCATTCATGACGCAACTCGACGCGCCCCGCTTCGTGCGCCTATTGGCTCCACTTGTATACGTCGTCCATCCGCTGCATACCGAGGCCGTCGCCTATATCAGCGGTCGCGCCGACTCCATGGCCGCCGCTTTTGCGCTTGCAGCCTTGTGCGCGGCGTTTTCAACGCGTTCCAAAATGCCCGTATTGTGGTGCGGCCTCTTTTTCGCATGCGCGCTGCTCTCGAAAGAATCGGCGATAATCTTTCCGTTCGTGCTTCTGCTGGCCTATGTCCTTCTAAAGAAAGAAGCCGTCACGACCGAAGAAGCACCCCCCAGGCGTTCACTGCTCGCCTCGCTCATCGTTTCGGGTGTGCTCGTCGGGGTCTATGGCGCACTGCGTTTTACCGTACTCAATTTCTCGGAAGAATCGTCCTCAACAACGACAGCCCTCTCTCAGCGTCTCCTGGAAGCGGGACAAGCATTCGCGCTGTATCTCAAGCTGATTTTCATACCATTGAACCTCCACATGGAACGCACGCTGAACGGCGTTCCCGCATGGCTCTCCATCGCCGGCTGGATATCCCTCTTACTACTAGTCCTGGTTATCGGCGCAGCCTACTTTGCAAACAAGAAAAGAATCGCGTTTGGCCTTTGCTTCTTCTTGTTAACCTGGTTCCCCATCTCCGGTATCTTTCCGCTTAACGCCCCGATGGCTGAACACTGGCTTTATCTTCCCCTGATCGGCTTTACATGGGCCTTCTTCGAAATACTCTGGCTGCTGGTCGGCAAGACTCCCCTCCGCTACCCTACTTACGCCGCCGCCTATGTCGTTGTCCTTCTGCTGGTCCTGGCTACAACCACCCGAAACCACGATTGGCGCGACAACCAGACGTTGTATTTGGCCACCCTGCGCGAAAATCCGGACTCGCTTCGGGTACACTTTAACCTCGCCGTTACCTATGAGGACTTGCTTAACAATTCCTCTGGCGCGCGCCGGCAGTATGAACGCGTACTCGAATTGCATCAGGCACGAAAAGCACAAGCCGACAATCCTGCCGTATCGGGCGTGTTCTACGATGACGAGATGGAATCCCACCTCTCGCTGGCCAGAATCTATGCAAAGGAAAATCTGCCGGATCGGGCGCAGGCCCATTTCGAAGTGCTCCGCCGCCTTAACCTCACGGACAAAAACGCCGCCATTCTCAGCCGAACCTATCTCGAATACGCCCAACTGCTTGTCCAAATGGGGCGCGGCGAAGACGCCAATAAAATCCTGCAAGAAGGTGGTGAGCGAATTCCCGCATTAAAAGAACAGATCGAGTCCGTCCAGAAAAGTGCGGCTGCCGCAAACGCTGCGTCGGCCAGTGCCCCGCCCGCGGGTACGCAGCCTGAGCCACAGCCAAACGCAACGGAGTAACTTCCAGTCCCCATGCTTAGACAGCGACTATTGCATCCCGATATCCTCGAAGCCTTGGCTGCCTCCGGCCACGGCGCGCGCGTCTTGATCACCGACGGCAACTACCCCGCGAGTACGCGTCTCGGCGACAACGCCGCGCTGGTGTACCTCAATTTGTCGCCGGGTATGTTGAAAGTTACCGACGTCCTTTCCGTCATCATGTCGGCAATTCCCATCGAGGATGCCGCCGTCATGGAACCCGAAGATGGCTCGGAACCTCCTATATTTCGTGAGTTCTCGCATCTCCTCCCCGGAATAGAACTCACCCGATTCGGACGTTTCGAATTCTACGAAGAGGCCTCAGGCCCTGACACCTGCCTGCAAATTGTGACCGGCGATCAACGGGTATACGCGAATCTCTTGCTTACCATCGGCGTTGTCACCGGATAGTTCGCAAAAAAGTGCATCGCGGGGCCAAATAGGTTCACTGTGCGACGGCTTTCGCAGTATTAGCAAATACTCCGCTTGCGCTCCAAGCTAACCACCCTCGCCACAGCACTGCGACTCGTATGGAGTTGGAATCATCAAACCACCGTCCATACCCACTAACTATTGTTGACACCCCATAGGTGCCATGCTACAATCGAGTTGCATCAATAAGGTGCATTGTGTTTCTACGGTACGGAGGTGGGTCTCATGGCCGATGAAAAGCGGGGGTCCGGCGCTACGGACGGTTTCGGTACAGGCGGATCGGGTGACAGTGATTTCGGTGCGCTTACCGGAGGCGATAGTGGTCTCGGAAATCTCCCGCCATTAAGCGATTTCGAATCGTCATCCGGGGGTGGCGGTTTTGACAGTGGACTTCCTCCACTGAGCGCGATTGACCCCTCAAGCGACAAAGATCGTATCTCGATCGGCGGACTTCCTCCGATTAGCGATATTCCGGTGGAAACACCAATCCCCACGGGCGGTGCCGTTCGTCCCGCACCTGCCGGCTACGGCAGCACGCCAGTCTTCGGTACCCCTTCGTCGGACAGTGGCTTGGACACCCCCTCCGGCTCGGGTTTCCAGGATCTCTCCGCGGATAGCGACTTCACGCCGGAAACGCCTGAAGTCGCTCCGCCAGGGCCGGAATCGGACATCGATACGCCTCTCTTCGATAGTGCCTTCGGCGGTGGTTCAGCAGCGTTCAGCGCGGCTGACACGTCCGCCCCAACTCAAGCCATGCAAACGCCTATGTTCACCGCTGATGCAGGTGGGTTTGATCCAGATGCATTCGCGCCGAGTTCCCGTGGTTCCGCTGGAAGCCGTGGCGGCTTTGAAGGAACCCCGATTCCCGATTTCGGCCCGGACACGAATGCACCAACGGCAATGACCCCTCCACCATCAATGGGAGCAATGGCAATGGCAGGTGCACCAGCACCCAAGAAAGGCAGAGGCGGTCTCGCGGCCGCTATCGCCGCAGTAGTCGGTCTCGCAATCGGCGTTGGTGCCGGCCCGTACATCCCGGGCGTACCCAACCCGAAGAACGCCGAGATCGCAACGCTTACTTCTGAGAATGCGACCTTGAAAACGCGCGTTGAACAGATGGGCAAGCTGAACACCGGCGAAGGTGGCGTCAAAGTCTCTCAGGAAGAACTTGATCGCCTTATCGCCGAATCAGCAAGCCTTACCGAACAGATCAACGGCAAAAAAAGTGAGTTGGATACCGTAACTCAGGAAACGCAAAGCCTCACCGCGCAACGCGATGGTGTCCTGGCTGAACTCGAACAGGTTAACGCTGAATTTGTAAAGGCCCAAAGCGACTTCGATCAGCTCGCAAATGAAACGGCCGTCACCCAGGCTCGTCGCGATGGGTTGGCTGCGGAAACCGAGCGGCTTGAGAACCTGACCGGTAAACTCGAAGACGCGAATGCGCGCCGCCTTATGACCAAGGAAACGCTCGAAAGCAATATCGATCGGCTCATGGTCACGGTTCAGGAAGGTTCTCCCCTTACCCCTGAGAAGTACGCCCGCGAAGCACGTATAGCCCGTGTGAACGCGCTGAAGGACAAAGCCAGCGCCGCAAACTGGGTCTCGCCCGATCTGCTCGACGAATACAGCTCCCTCTTCGTCACGGAACTGGAAATCTCACAGTCGCGCGAATACTTCTTCGCAAAACTGCCGGTCGTCGATCGCTTCGGCACCAACAGCAACATCTGGGCGGAATGCGTGATGAACGGTAATCACGGCGTCTACTACCGCACGCTCGACGGCGCCCACATCGGCGTCTACCAGAACGTCGCTGCCGACGGACCCGCGAAGTACACCTTCATTGACATGAAAACAGACTCGCCGCAGGCGCGCCAGGTCGAAGCCGAAATCTTCGCCTCCCGCACCCCAGGCTTCGAAGAGAAACTTGAACTGCTCGCAGAGCGTCAACTCGTCGTAGACGACAAGACCGACCTCCAGAAAAAGTTCGACTCACTCTAAATCCGATCAGAAACAACTAGGCCCGCATTTACCCTCGGTGAATGCGGGCCTTACATTTTGGACTGCGCAAGTTTGCTCGCGCTTTAACTAAGGAAGCTTGCTTCCGGCCTTAACAAAACAAGACATCAAGTACCGCGCGCTATCGCACAACCGCCCTAAATCATATTCGACACAACATGCAACGCATGGCGCGGATTCTGAATCGCGCGCTTCGCCATCTCGCGCCACGTATAATTCCGAAACGCCTGCCGCGCGCTCAACTTCAAAAACAAGCGCTTCTGCATCTCCGGCGACATACTCGCATTACAATTAAATGTATCCGGGTCCCCGGCCGTAAACTTGTCCCACGTGATCCCCGCGGACTTTATTTGTTCCTTGAACTCATCATACAGCGCTGTCCCCGGATACGGCGTCAGATAGTGAATCGAAGCAAAATCAATCTCCGCCTGCCGAATAAACTTGCGCGTCAGCTCGACGTCTTCTTCCGTTTCTCCAGGCGTTCCGATGATAAAGCAGCCACGCACCCGCAAACCCGCCTCGTGGATGTGCCGTGCCGCCTCCATGTTCTGCTCCACCGTCGCGTGTTTCACCATGCGATCGAGCATTCGCTGACTTCCACTCTCAAATCCGATCGTTACCTGAACGCATCCCGCCTTCTTCATAAGACGCAGCACATCCGGCCGGATTCGGCGCGCATGGATCTGGCATTCCCACTTCAACTTGTGCAAGTCGTTCGCGATCATCTGATCGCAAATCTCGCGGAATCGGTCGATGTTTGTCGCCATCAACTCATCATAAAACGCAATGCTCTCGATATGATGGCGATTCACCAGATACTTAATCTCATCCACAACCCGTTCCGCGCTGTGAAAACGCAACTGAGTCTCGCGTTTGGAATTGATGCAGTAGTTGCATACAAACGGACAACCGCGGCTCGTAATGATCCCGAGCGTGCGATAGGAGAATCCCGCTATTTCCTCCCCCGCGGCCGCATACAAATCCAGATTCAACTGGTCGCGTCGGGGTTCGGGGAGCGCATCCAAATCGGTCGGCACCTGCGGATCGATGATCCCCTCTATCTTGCCCGATGTCAGTACCTGCGGAAAGGACAACTCGGCCTCCCCCCGGATGACACAGTCTCCGTGCTGAATCGCTTCTTCCGGCATCGCGGTGGGATGCGCCCCGCCCATCACCACCGGAACACCATACTGTTTCTTGACGCGCGCGGCTATCTCATACGCACGCAACGCATACATGGTCATGAATGACAGACCAACAATATCGGGACGAAACGAATCCAGACCGTCCCAGACATCGTCTCCAGCAATCTCATCGATTATTTTCGTTTGGTGGCCGTCGCTTTGGAGCGTCGCCGATAGATACGCAAGTCCCAGATTCTCTTTCTTTAGCGACTTGGGGACACTCGGGTTAATAAGCGCGATCTTCATCCGTGCGCTCCCACAACTTTGAGCAGCCGCTGCGCGCTATACTTACCCAGCCGCATCATGCCACCCAGGCCTTCGCGACGATACGCGTTTCCAAAGTGGTGCAACACCGTACGCGGGCGCGTGGTCATCATGTGCCATTGCCAACGGCGCCACGCATGGTCATACATCGCCGCGATGTCATCCGCGGTGTATCCCGGATAGGAAACAACCGCCTCGCCAGATGGATCGAATTGCATCCAACTTTCTTTCGTAAGCCAACCGTTCTGTTTCGCGCGTTCATAGAACGCTGTCCCAGGATAGGGCGTTGCAATCGCAAACTGAAGCGTGTGCGTATTTAATCGCAACGCAAAATCAATCGTGCGCAATGCGCTCTCCCGCGTTTCACCCGGAAGCCCGACAAGAAAATTGGCGTGAGTCTGTATCCCATGCGCACGGCAATCATTCACCGTCCGCACCACATCCTCCGGACGCTGGTCTTTCGGAATCTGCCGGAGCACTTCGGGATCCGCGCTCTCCACGCCGAACTTAATCGCCCTGCACCCCGCCCGCGCCATCGCAGCGATGACGTCCGGTTCGATCACGGCATTTCCCATGCAACTGAATGGTATTCCAAATCCGCGTGACGCGTATTCTTCGGACAGGGCAATCGCGTGTTTCCGATTGACGGTAATCGTATCGTCGTCAAAATAGATCTCATCGGGCTGATAAAGCGAGATGAGTGTCGCGATCTCGTCGCACACATCCTTCGGCTCGCGCCTTCGGTAGTTCCGCTTCCCTTCAAAAGGCGCAATCGTGCAGAAGCCGCATTCAAGCGGGCATCCGCGAGATGTAAGTACGGTAACGGACAAGCCCATGCAGAACGGATCGTTGTATTTCTCCATCGACATCTGGTGCCACGCTGGCCGCGGGATCGCGTCCAAATCGCGGATGAGTGGCGTATAACCAGCTTCCGGTTGTTCGGCTGTCGCAAGCCAGGGTTGCGGCAGCAGCTGTACCGCGTCGCTGATGACCTGATCGTACTCCCCGCGAATGACCGCATCGAATCCCGCTTCCAAATGCTCTTTGGCGGTCGCGGTCGCATGCGCCCCGCCCGCAATGGTCCGTCTGCCGAGCCGACGGAAGGTCTCCAAATCATGCGCCCAACTCGGCGCGCTGGTTTCCATGAACACCACATCGGGATTGAATTCCCGCGCGATGGACTCCAACTGATCCAGCGATA
Organism: uncultured bacterium; assembly: GCA_937928585.1. Classification (GTDB taxonomy): domain Bacteria; phylum Hydrogenedentota; class Hydrogenedentia; order Hydrogenedentales; family SLHB01; genus JABWCD01. Next base: position 6,558 of record CALEZK010000097.1, read on the forward strand.
CGGAAGTCGCGATGCAATCAACCAATTTCGCGTCGTGCCCATCTTCCAGCAAGCGTGACGTTGCATATGCCAATTGAAACGGGAACGGGTGATAGTCAATTCCGGTCTTTTTCAAGGCGCGACCGTGCGGCCAGCGCGAACCCGCTCTGCAAAACGGTCCCGGTGGATTGAGCAACAATACGCGCATGATTAAATGAACTCGTATTGCATGTCGTTATGGCGCATCGCTTCGTCCATAACCTGGTTGTACTTCACGAAGCGGCAATCCAGATTGTTGCACTCATGCGGCTGAATCCCCTGGATCGCCTGCCAGTGTTCTTCGCTGTACCAAAGGTCGTGCAGCGGCTTCTCGAAGCAGTTTCCAATCGAATGCCGCTCTTTACGATGGCGGTAATAGCAGCACAAATAAACCTCGCCCATCGGATCCACCGTAAGCTGCAACGGGGTCAACCAACAGTGGGTCGTCATCGTGACCTTTTCCGTCCCGCCGACAATCGGCATCTGCGGATAGCGCAAGCGCAACGCCTGCATCTGCGTATTCACGGACTCGGCTTGTTCCGGGTTCAGTTCGGACGCAACGAGCCGCGCCGCCTTGAACTGCACCGAATCAACGCCAAGCCGTACCGCCAGCCGAACACAGTCTTCAATTTCGTGATAGTTGTTGGAATCCAGCACTACCTTGATGCTGATGCGCACCGAGGTGCCGCGCTCCTTCCGCAAAGCCAGCATATGCGCGATGTTTTCGCACACCGCCTCAAAACGTGCCTCCGGTGTCTTCGGACGTTTCACGCGGTTAGCC
>CALEZK010000098.1 GCA_937928585.1 uncultured bacterium
CATATATTCTGCATCCATCGCGCCTCCGTTAGGCTCTTGAACTGTTTTCATTGCACACAAGAACCGCAACAATCGTTACATGGAGCAAAACGGTCGCCGGACGGGACAATTAGTCGACATTTCTTGGGAGTAGAAACGTGAGGATTGTCAACGGGTTACACAGAAAATGTAGAAATGGAGAGTTTAAAGTAGACTTAAAACGCGACAGGAATTACACTTGTCTCGCGTACATAAATTACAAAAAACGCCAGCCGTTCCCTTTGGAAAAGCTAAGTCTTAGAGTCCGGCTCAACCGATTATTGCTAAGTGGTATCTCCGGAAGGTCTGTGATCTTCGTGCGAAGTTGCGCCCAGTTCTGGATCACGCCAGCCGCAACCCTAGATTTCAGAGGTTTCCCCTCCTTTGTAAGCACTGACGGAGAATAGGACCCACACTTGTACAATTCAAGAATCTCGTTTGCAGCTTCAGCGAGAGCGAGTTTGTTCATTTCAACTTCTTCGGAACGCGCATGAGATTTGTTGGATTCAGAGCCTGTCAGCTCAGTCTCTGGCACATACAAAGCATTCCGCTTAAGAATGGACTCTGAACTCAAGAACAGATCACAGTATCTACCACAACGTGCCATTAGATAGACTAGTTCGGCTTTAAGTTTTTCAAAATCTGCCGGCACTGCAGCACGGGCGTTAGTTCCGAACCCGCATAGAAATCGAAGAAACCACCCGCCCTGTAAATCCGCTAATACAATTACTTGGCTCAAAACTAGGTCTTTATTTGCCTGCAAGTATGGGCAGCAAAAGCGATTGTCGAGAACTCGCAATTCACTTTGATCGGAGGTCGCGTCTAGAAGTGACACTGGTGCAAGATACTCTCTGATTCCCAGCGGGTAATAGATTTCATTGAGAAATTGATTGATCTCCATCAAAGATGGCCTTAGAGATAAGACGTCCGCAGGTGTCACGCAACCAGAGAAATCCTGTTCCAACGACTCGAAGAGGACCTTGAGGCCGTCGACAACTTCTTTCTCGATGGGCACAAGGCTTTTTCTGATCGCTTCGTGTTGGGCGGACCGCCCAGTGACACGGATATAGTCCACTTCTCTGATACGAAGATCATTCGCGGTATACGTCGAGACCACAAGACGACTCCTAATAGAGTTTCCCTATCCATACTGTGTTTGGCGTTTACCACTCGATGTAAGATAGCCTAGTGCCTACCCCATTTTCTCCGCCACTTCCATTGCCTTCAAATGATTTACTTCTGCGTAAAGTTGAGTCACGTCTGCACGGGCATGTCCCAGGATCAACTGCGCGGCTTCAAGCCCGTGCTCTCGCCGAATAATTGTAGCCGCATTGTGCCGCAGGCGGTGCGGCGACCAGACCGGCACATTCGCCTTGCGGCAGCCACGCTCGATGGCCCGGCGGTAGGAGGCTGTCGTGTAGTGGTCCCCCGGTTTCCGCTGTGCATTTTTTGCGCGACTCATACCGGGGCCATTGCCGTACGTTAATGGTGTCCGTCGCGCGGCATGCTGGATCGCCCGCCGTTCCAAGTCTGCCTCCGATGGGCTAAAGAGATAAGCGTCGACAGGACGGCTAATGAGAAACTCCTTCACGATTTCCTGTGCCTTCGGTCCAAGGTACAGGATTCGTTCCTTGCCACGATACGCAGTTTTGTGATCCTGAAGTCGCGCCAGCCAAACCGCACCAGAAATGTCGAGATCAATCGCGCGAAGCATCACAATTTCCCCTCCGCGTGCCGCAGTCAATAATTGCAGTGCGATCATCGCTCGAACTTGTCGTGACACGTACGGCGCTACGGCGGCGACATGTGCTTCGGGCACTGGCCGTACCGGTTTCGTTTCATACGCTTCGGTACGCCCTTGTCGAAGTCCTGCCACTGCCGTAAGCCCATGATAGATGCTTGGCGCAACCATCTCGTTTTCCACTGCCCAGCGAAAACAACGTTTGACGCGACTGATTTGCGCGTTCACTCCGCTACGGCTCCAGCCCAATTCCACCATGCGTTGTCGGACTGCCTTCAAGGCACGGGGGCCGAAATCCGCAGCGCGGGTTTCGCCATAAACTTGCATGAGTGGTCTAAGGGCAGCTTTCACGGCGTCCGCTTCCCCTGTTGGTGTACCGTCCAATTTTACGTAATAAGATCGAGCGTGGCTCCAGTACGCCGAGACCAATTCTGTGATAGTGATTTGCTCGGGATCCACGGACAGCCGATAGCCATTAGCGGTCCATTCCGCCAGCAGCCTGTGGTAGGCGTGCTGCGTCTTTGGATCGTCATAGCGACCTAGGTAAAGATGCCGTCCTTCGATGACGACATATCCCTGATTCGTAGCGCGATGATGACGAAGCGTTGGGGTGCGATGCGAACTCTTAGCATTCATTGCCGTTCTCCAAATCCGAGAAAGTGTAGTACTACACGTTCTCAACC
>CALEZK010000099.1 GCA_937928585.1 uncultured bacterium
GGAATAAATAGCGGTGTTATCGGGAATGGCGCGAGCGTGTAGAAAACCGGCAGCATCAGTAATATTACGCCAAGGTGAATTGCTCCTGTGAATACCGTCGCACCGTATTCGCCGAATTCGCTATACTTGATTTTCCGCCTGGAATAGCCTTCGCTGATAACGCCGAGAAGAAATGGAAAGACGAACGGGAGCCAACCGAACATCATCCTGACTCGAAGAATCGAAACGTAAATCATGGCGGCAATCGTGTCGAGGTAGTTATTTGTGATCGCCACGGTAGAATATACCCCCCCACCCATCGGCATGGAGGATTTGCGCTGTTCTTGCTCCGTTACGTAAGCGCGGCGCGTTGTGGCTATAAGCCCTGTTTCCACGAAGATCATGTTGTATGTCTTTTCTGCATCCGCAGCGACATCGCGAGCTTCGCGTTCTCCGAAAACCGATGCGATCAGCCCAAGCTCTACTTTCGCGTTGCTCCATTGCTTCGCTGGACTTGAGAACAAAGGCACTACAAGGAACACGACAAAAGCCGCGACCACCCAAAAGAAGCTGTGTTTAATCCACATTGCAAGCGCATTCCGTCGTGTGTGGAATCAAGCGTGTGACTAGCTCTGCCCGCTCGAATGTTAACAGGTGTCCCGCTAAGAACACCATCGTCGCGTGGTGCTCGACCTTGGATGTTTTTTTCTTTGTAAATACGATTGTTTGATAGCTTCGCGTGCCATGCCACGCAAACAACGTACCCGCGAATGGCAGCCATCGTTCGGAGTGGCTTTTCGCGACGCCATGAACTGTATAGTCCGCGAGCCTCGCTGCACGCTGCAAAAGCGCCGACGTGTACTCGTACTCGTTTTCCTCCATTCGCCCGCCGCGTTCGGCCGACTGTGCGTACGCATCTGCTGCTTCGCTAATCGAATTGGCGAGGAGAATGCCACCCTCTGGATCGGGATACTCGTGAGTCAAAAGCGCCGCCAATCGTAGCGATAGCCCGTTGAGGTATGGATTGGCCTGAAGCGTTATGGCTCGAATAAGTTTAGAACGATTCGTAAGTGCGACTGCATGCTGCAGCGAATGCTCGGCCGATATTAATTGGTCCGCCGATATTTCGTAGCATTCTCCGGGTATCACAGTGCGGAATCTCCATATGTCAATTTTGGAAGCCGCCCTTTTACAATACGGCCACCTGCGAGCTTGGCGACATAGTGAAGATTCTGGAGCATTCCAAGGAGTTCAGGAGCAACCATTTCCACGGCCTCCTCTCCTAATGACTGCGTAGTCGTTGTCCTATAGTCAATCCCTGTCGATTCGGTCTCGGACCCGAGTCCCAGGCTACGCGAAACCGTTTGTATACGGGTCATACCGAAAGTCTCACAAACGAAATCTTGTGTTTGCCGGTCAATTGTCCGGAGTGCGATTAGGTTGTTGCAGTTGCCAAGCACTTGGCGAGCTTTTGCTTCATTTCCAAGCCGCGCGATGAAATCGGGCAGCGTTTGTGTCGCAACGGTTACCACAAAGCCTGCGCCGCGTCCCTTGTTGAGCAAAGAAAGAAGGCTCGCATTTGCCGATTCATTCGCTTCGTCGACTAGAAGTTGGATCGCTTTTGGCTCTGCGTCGTAGTTGTAACGGGCGCCTGCCACCGCTGACAGGTCGGAAAGAAGGATCGATCCAATCGCAGTTCCAACGGTTTGGTCGCTCAGGCTGTTAAGTCCGAGATATAAAACGTGGTTGCCCTCGATGACCTTGCTGGAATTAAAGATCGGACGATCGTCTGCAAGATCGGTCGGATCCGGGGACAGTATCCGCCCAATTTCTCCCGATGTTAGCTGCACGAGAAGGGGGATAAGCGAAGCAAGAATTTTGCCCAAGTGTTCGCGGTTATGTTCGACCATTGCGAGCAGGCCGTCGATTGCCGGCTCGCGCGCTGTTTCACCGATCTGATTTTTGTAGAAATGGATGTATGCGAGCAATTCGGCGCTACCTTGCATTTTCGTTGGTAGCTTATTTTCCCGAGCCCTTTGGATGATAGGAGATACGAGAGTCTCCCATCTGGGAACATTTCGTGCGAAGAAGGTGCGAAGCACTTCCTCCATTAGCTTCTCGGCGCCGCCTTCAATGTATCGGCGAAGTTTCATCAGCGTCGGTCGTGTATCGATATAAACTAGACCTTCGGCAACAACGTGCACAGCCTTCCATGCCATTTGGACGAAGCTGTCGCCCCCTCCCTCCGATGGCATAAGGGTTGCGATTCGTGAGGCGACCTCAGTGATGTTGCTCCAGTTAGCCAGGGGATCAATACGAATCGAGGTCGCTGGGAATGCCGGGCGAAATTCGAGAAAGGCATTCGGTCGCTTTGCCAGCTTGCAGGCTCGCTGCATGATATCGCGTAGCTCTTTATCGCCTTTGGGGTCTATGACGATTACGACTTCATTGCGAAGGATGGCCTGTGTGACTAAGACCTCGAAAAGCCTTGTTTTGCCGCTACCGGTGGTACCAACAATAAGGGTGTTGCCTTGGATTGAGGTAAGTGGGACATAGACCTGTTCCTCGTGGCCCCCAATCGCGTGGATCCACGCCTTCCCGACTGGCTGCATTAGCTTTTCCGCTCCGCGCAGTGTCCGGAACCATTTCGGAGGGATTACATCCTCTTCAGCGTGCTTACGCATCTCGACGGAACGTTGGGCATGAAGTCTCGACCAGTTGAATCCGAACCCGAGCCATAGTTCGTCCGGCCGGGCACGCATTAAACGGACGAGCATCAACGCGTTTAAATATGCGAAGGGCTTTCCAATCAAGTCGATTTTGTAGTTCCAACGCTTGAGGGCTTGAGTCCATCGCAGTGATGCCATTACGATCGAAACCATGCCCATTAGCGCAAGCGCGGATCGTGGGAGGGATGTGAATAGGACAATACAAAGCATGCAGATTGCCGAGATCGTCCAACCCACTGCGGCGACGCCTTCGTAAGCTGGGCGGAGTGGGTTATCGAGCCGCTGTAACGCGAGGGTCATGCTGTCAATCCCAGGTCAATTGCAATGGGTAGTTTGATCACAATTGCGCGCGCCTGCTGCTTTCCAAACTGAGCGTCGTGCAATTTGCGCGTTGGCTTTTCTGGGTGCGGTACGAGCCAGCCCAGCTGACTGACTTCTGCAACGAAACGGGTCGCATCAACTCCGTATGCAGCAACCTGTTCCAGTCCAATAGCGAAACCGAGAGGATGCTTCCCGGCTTGCACAACGACCCCGGGAGTTCGCATATCGTCGATCAACGCTCCAATTACGTCGCGACAGAGGGGTGTCACGGATTTCCCGAGAGTATCTGGAACGTTAGCGCCGACATCGTGTTCAGTTGAGCTCTGAACTCGTCTAGGGGGCACCGGACGACCGGGTGGCGCCACGACCGCGCCTTGCTCGCCTTCTACGGGAGCAGGCACGAAATCACTTTGCGTCGGCGGTGACGCTTCGTCGGGCGATGCAACTGGCTCTGGCGGGGAGCTGAATTGAGGAGCGGTGCTGGTG
>CALEZK010000100.1 GCA_937928585.1 uncultured bacterium
CTTTTGCATCCTTCATCATTTGAACTAGCGTTTTCGCTTCGGCGACTGTCCGTCCGAGGGGCTTTTCGCAGATTAGCCCTTTCAGGTTTGCGCCGGCGCGCACGGCATCGGCTATCTCGCCGAAGATATCGAGGCGCGTGTAATTCGGCGCGAACACCGCCACTGCGTCGCAGTGGTTGCAGAGTTCGGCAACACTTTTATGGACGGCACAATCGCCGTGGCCGATGCCCTTGGCATACGCCGCGAATTGGTCCGGCTTTCGCGGGGCGTAGATTCCAGTGAGTCGCGCGCCGCGCACGGACTTCAGTGCGGACGCCTGAAACCTTGCAATAAATCCGCCGCCAATAAATCCGAGACGAAAATCGCTCATGTGAAACTCTCCTTGCCGAACGGGAACTATACCCAAGCGCCGAAGGCGGGCACAACGGCGGCACAATCGCAATTTTCGGTGGACTTGGCAGGCCGCGCCACTTATGCTCTGCGCAACAGAAGAGGTTTCTTCATTCAAAATGGCGAACGTACTGTTTCTGGCGCCCTTCATCCTGTATCTCTGTGCCGTCGTGCTTATCACGCTGACGACACGCACCAAATCGGAAGATAGCGACTATTTTTTTGCGTCCAAGCGCCTGGGCACGGTGCAGGCGCTGTTGTCGGTTGTTTCTTCAGAAACTTCAGTGGCCACCACGGTGGTATTTCCGGCCGCGGGCTTCGTTGGCGGATACGTGTTGGTCTGGCTGCTGCTCGGTTATATTGCCGGAAGAAGTGTTGTTGCATTCTTTTATCTTCGCGCGCTCTACGAATCGTCGCGATTGACGATTTACCAGACCATCAGTTCGAACCACGCGACGCTTGAGAGCGCCTATCTTCTTGCGAAGTACATTTCCGGCGGCGTGCGGTTTTATATCGGCGGATTCGCGCTCCAGCAATTGTTGGGCGGCCCCATTGCGTTGTGGATCTTTGTCATCGCGTGCTGCGTGGCGGCATACAGCCTTACCGGCGGGCTGCGTGCAGTTGTTGTGATGGATCAAATACAGAGCGCGCTGCTGGTACTTACCGGCGTTTTCCTATGTTCGTACCTTTGGTTGCGCACGCCTGCCGGGGCGTTCGAGATCCCCGCGTTCTTCGATTTCGACTATACGCGCGCCACGTTTACGCCGGTGCTCTTTCTTGGTGGGTTGGTGCTTTCGATTGGCTCGCACGGGGCGGATCAGGACATGTTGTTGCGGGTGTTATCCACCAAGAGTTTTGTGGAAGCGCGCCGCTCGTTGGTGTTGTCGGGATTCTGCGCGGCAACACTGATCACAATCTATATCACCGTTGGCTATTTGCTGCGGTACACGGGAATGCCGGATCTCGATCCGAAATCGCCCTTGGTGGACTACGTTACCCAGGGCAACGTACCGGTGCTGAAGGGCATGTTCCTTGTGCTGCTCACCGCTGCTGCGATGTCCTCGCTCGACTCGACGATTCACTCGACCGGCGCGATTTGGAAGTCGCTCATGAATTCGCAATTGATAGGCCGATATTGGTCGGCTTTTTCCCTTGTCATCATGATTGGATTCGCGTTGATTTTCTCGATAATCGCCACGAAACAGCCCGATCTGCTGGCATTGTGCATGGGATCGATGAACTACGTGAACGGTGGGCTCATCGGCATCATTACGGTATTTACGTTCTTCCGGCGTTGGCTTAATGGGACTGGTGTCGCGCTTGGGCTTATCGCGGGATTCTTGACCACGACTACGTGCGAATGGGCCTTGGGCGCTCCGATACCGTGGACGTATACGGTCATGTTGTCATCCTCCGCATCCTTCATTGCCTGCATGGGCGCGGGTGTTGCGCGGCGCCCGAGTGTCTAGTTGAGCGGTGGTTGACCTGACCCGCCTTGATTGTTAGAGTGGCGGGCTGGAGTCATGGGGAAGGGAGTCTCGACGCATGCTGGGTGAAATCCGTTGGGTCGACGTCGTGGTGCTGGTGGTCTATTTTGCGTCGCAGGTGGCCATGGGTCCCTACTTCGCGCGAAGGGCAAAAACTACCGAGAGCTATTTCGTCGGGAATCGAAACTATCCCGGCTGGGTGTTGGGCGTTTCCATGTTTGGGACGTCGATCAGCTCGATTACTTTTGTCGGTTATCCGGCCGACGGATATAAGACTGCCTGGCTGCGCTTCTTGATTTGCGTTACATTGCCGGTCGCTATCCTGTTTGCATCTATCTGGATACTCCCCTTCTTTCGTCGCACCAACATGACCTCCGCATTCGAGTACCTTGAAGGTCGTTTCGGGTCGGGTACGCGGCTGTACGC
>CALEZK010000101.1 GCA_937928585.1 uncultured bacterium
TGGCTGGCCTGGTCGTGCTCGATCTGTTCCTGATATCCAAAGACGTACACCCCACCTGTCCGCGCGCAGTACTGGAAATACAGCCCCAGTTGATGCAGCACCTGCGAGAAAGAACGCTGGAAGGACGCGTCTTCGCGGCCGACCGCGACTCGTTGCTCCCCAGCTTTCCGCGCGGCATGCTCCAACACTACGGAGTAGAAGATCTCCGCGGCCACGAAGGGCTATACCCCTACCGCCTGCAACGCTTCTACGCCAATTCAAACCTGTTCGGGCCAATGTGGCCAACGTTTTCAGCGCGCTACATTTTGTCCAGCGTTCAATTTGGTTTTGAACCATCACCGGACCTCGCATCTCGCTACAAGAAATCAGCGCCGATGGACGGCTTCGCCATTTGGGAGGACACCGCCGCATGGCCACGCGCAAAGCTCGTCGGCGCGTGGAAGACCGTATCGGACGAAGCAGCATTGTTCGCGGCGCTAAACGATCCCGCATTCGATCCAGCAGCGACGGCGATCGTGGAAACCGAACTGCCGAACCCATCCCCCACCACCGATCAAGCGGAGTTGGGATCGGCCCAAATCGTCGCGCGCACGCCGAACAGCGTGACAGTGGAAGTCGATGCGGCATCGCGCGCGCTACTGGTGCTGACCGACCAGTACTTCCCCGGGTGGAATGCCTACATCAACGGAGAGCAAACGCGCGTGGTGCCCGCATACGGAATCTTCCGGGCAGTGCAGGTTGAGGCAGGCAAACAGGAGATCGTTTTTCGCTACGAACCCGCCTCGCTCCGGTGGGGACTCGCCATTTCCATCTGCGCGATGCTCGCAAGTATCGTCAGCCTGCTCCGCATCGACTTTCGCAAACGCGGATCCGCTGCCTAAAAACTACAGCCCCAAATCGTCCATCACCTTCTGCTGATTCGCATCATGCGACTCGCCGATCGCGCGCGCATTCCCGCGCGTCGCGCTTCCCGCCGCGGACGACCCGGATGTGTTCATGTTGTTCAGTTCGTTGGCAATGCCGATGCCCGTCATGGTCTCACCAAGCACCGGGCTGCCACTGCCCACCCCGCCTGCGCGCGGCTGACGCGGCGCGGCCTGCGGCGGCGTTTGCGCAAGGGTGCCCCCGCCGCCCACGGCAACAGGTTGATCCGCCGCCGTGCCCGTCGGGTCCCACACCTTGCCGGTCTGATTGTCATAAATAAAACGCGAACCACTCACCGTCAACGGCAACGTCGGCAAATACGCCGGCACCAACACATCCAGCGTCGCCGGGTAATACCCAACCGCCGTGCCATACCGCGTGATGGCCTCGTTAATCGTCGCGATTGTCTGTTGATTGATCGCGCTAGCCGACTGCACGGGCGGCGCGGCCGCAGGGGCGATTGGCGCATCCAACAACGCGCCCGTAGCCGGATCATACCCGTACGGCGTGCCATCGGGCTTCGCCGGAATCGCCGCGATATAGTTCGGCACCAGCTCTTCGAGCGAAGCGGGATTCCGCCCATGCTCCGCGGCAAAAGTCTGCAACGCGGAGTTCAGCTCGATCTCCGCCTTCGTCGCCTTCGCGCTGTTCAAAGCGCGGACCGCCGTCTGCGCCTGCTTCGCCTGAAGCTCGCCCTGAATCGCCGTAGAAACGAGAACGTCCGCCAAACAGCCGTTCAACACGACCGCAACGCATCCCGCCAGAAAAAGGTGAATAACCGTGCGCATGGAGCTCCCTCCATTTGGATATCTTCATTATAACACAACATACGCCCCCTGCTTGGAGCCCCGGCACCAAGCCCCCCTCCGGCCGGCGCTACACGCCGCTGCGCCGCTTTGCATTCACACAACGCAAGGCACCGCGCGCAACCCAATTCTGTCCTCATCTATAGACACGGCCTGTTGTAGTGGATTGTCGTCACTTTTCGACTACTCTCGAAGCTCATCTACCACCGGGACACGCCTCTCAAGCACGCGCGTTCACCCCGAACCGAATTCGTGCTAAAATAAATCCGAGGTACTAGAACATGGATACCATACGTAAAAGCATCGTGCGGGACGACGAAGAGCGTCCAATAGCCGTGCAAATCGATTACGCCGACTGGCTGAAGATCGAAAAGATTCTCGCCAACGGCGGCAACACGGAGCCGCGCACAACCGACCTCAATTCATACCGGGGTTGCCTTACGCTGACGGAGGATCCGCTGGAATACCAACTCCGAGTCCGGGGCGAATGGGGTTGAGGTGCCTCCTCGATACCAACGTTGTCCTGTACCATCTCGCGGGCCGTCTCGCGCAACCGCTTGAACCCGCAGATTATTATGTCTCGGTCATTTCCGAACTGGAACTGCTCTCCTACCCCGGCCTGAACCCCGAAATGGAAACGCACATACAATCGTTCCTTGGAGAAGTTACCGTCGTTCAACTCACCCAGGATATCTGCAAAACCACCATCGAACTCCGCCGGCGCAATCGCATCAAACTTCCTGACGCCATTATCGCAGGTACGGCGAAAACGCTGAACGCGACATTGGTGACCAACGATGAAAACCTCTTCAAACTATCGGGCTTGACCGTCACGCCCGCAACGCTTCATTCCTAACGAACCCGTCGCAAAAGTCTCGTAGCGCCCGTTCGCCGCGGCGAATCCATGCTGGGCGTCTCTTTCTCGTTCCCAAGCTCCTGCTTGGGAACGTGCTCTTGAAAAGCTCCGCTTTGGTCCCCTGCGCCCTGCGCCCCGCGCCCCACTCCGCGTGTTTCCCACTTCGTGTTCTTCGTGTCTTCGTGGTGAATCGATTTCTCTCAGTCCCCAGCGCCCCGCTTTGCTCCCCCGCCCCCCAACTTCCACCAATCCAAACTGCAACCCTCTCTTCCTCGTTCCCAAGCTCCTGCTTGGGAACGCGCTCTTGAAAAGCTCTGCTTTGCTCCCCCACACCCCAACTTCCACCAATCCAAACTGCAACGCTTGGGGCTGTTAACTAGAAGCACGCGATCTCCGCCCTCGCGTATACCCACGCCTTCCGGCGCGAAAGGAGACATCCCATGCCGCAACCAACGACGTCAAAAACCCGCG
>CALEZK010000102.1 GCA_937928585.1 uncultured bacterium
TTTTGTATCCACCTTGGAAGAAATCGTCACGGGCGATTGCGCGCGAACCGTGATGTGAGCGTCCATGCCGCGCGGAGAAACGTGCACAACCGACCCATGGGCCGAATTGGCATACCGTCGCACGTCAACCGGATCGAATCGTGTGGTCTTGAGTCGTCGCTCGGCAATTAGCTTTGCCTGATCGGAGAAGTGTTGCGACGATGGATTCTCAGATGCGCCAAATGGCACAAGACTGTTCGCAACCGTCTGCGCGCCAAACGATACCGCCATGGCAAAGCCGTATCCGTACGTTACCTGCCATTGACCATCCTGGAACAAATAGTCGGATGCAACAAACATGGGTTGCCCGGAGACGCTTCCCGGCGCGGGGAGTTTGTTTTCGCCCCGCACGAACACGTGCGCCTCGCCCCACGGTTTGTTTAATGTCTGGAACTCGCTACGCATCACGCGGGCGGCCTCTTCCGCCGCTTGTAACGCAATGAGCTGCATTTCATCCGAGTTCTCGCCTACTGCGGTCCAAATCTCAAAATCGTTCATATCCCTCGGCATCAGGCCACGCATCGCCGTCCACCAAACATGAAACACGGTCATGCCTTCGCTGTCGGGCTCCGCTACGTAGTTCCAATTCCGAAGGATGTCGAGGCAAGGCGCAAGATCGGGATGGGCGTTCGCCAAAAGTTCCGACTTTCTTTCCGCCGCGTCAATGAGTTTTGGCATCGCGTACATCGCGCCGGGCACGAGCACGTCAAAGAGCATTGCCTGCGCGTCCTGAAACGAACGCTTATCCGTTGCCAGCAGGCGACGCGCGCGCTTCGCGCGAAACGTATCGGGGTCGAGTGAAAACCACGGCGGATAGATGCTCGTATCCATCGTGCTGTTCTCGGTGGCGAGCCACGGCGGGTTGCCGCACGCCTGCAGGTAGCCAGAGGCTGGATTCAATTCCACGGGAAGTTGTTCACTCGGGATTATCGAGCCCCATGCAAAACGGTGATCCCCTCCGGGCACGGGCGCGTTCCATGAGATGATATTCAGCGGCGAGTTCGATCCTTGCGCGCGGTTCGCCGCAACCTGATCCTGCGGCGACGGCGGGGTCAACTTCGTGCCGCCCTTGGTGTTGTACACATAGGCAATATTGCCTTCGCGGTCCGCATACAACACATGAAACGATGGCAATTGCCGCAATTGCAACGCCTGTTGAAACTGCACAAGATTCGCCGCGCTGCCCATCAAATGCAATTGCTGCAGCGCGCCGAAATCCCGATAGCCGCCAATCATCCAACTGCACAGTTTGTTGTTGTACTTTCCCATTACCGGGCCGCGCGGCGTCTCCATATACGGAACCTGCCGCTCGACCATGCCCGCTGGCGTGCGTACGTAATACGTCTTGGCGTTCGCCACCATCTGTAGATACTTCAGCGTGTCCAGATCGACCGGACCGGTCGATCGCATGGTCGGATCGTTCGGATTCTTCTTGCGCACCGTTTGATCCGGTTCCATATACACGTCGGCGAAATCGGTGAGATTCGGCGTCAGCGCCCACGCAAGTGCGCCATTGTGTCCTTGAAGGATTACCGGTAGACCAAACAAGGTCGCGCCATAGACGTTAAACGCGCCGCAAGTCAGGTGTGCCTCATACCACTGGAAGGGTCCGAGATAGTCGGCGTGCGGATTCATCACGAGTATGGTCTCGCCCGTCGTCGATCGTTGCGGTGCGATCGCCCAGGCGTTGCCAGTATTCGCAGCGGCGGGCCGCGCATATGTACCGGGCAAATCGAACGGCGCGAAACTCATGAGGTACGCGTGCATCAGGGCGAGCACGTCTTCCGCCCGAACACCATCGGCCCATTCTGGCGCGCGCGTCGGGTTTTCGATCAGCCACGCATTGACGCCGAGCGCAAAACCCGTGCACAAATCGCGCGTAATCGCGTCTACATACGGAAACGCCGCGAGGGCGAGGTCCGCGTGGCCCATCTTCAGGGAGAACTCGTCCGACGCCGCAAAATCTTCCCCGTAAATCTCCGCCGCGCGCCCATTTGCAATGCGATACGCCTTCAGCATCGCCTCAGCATGGTCGTCCGCCTGCGCATACCCAAAGGCAAACCCCATCGCCAGGAAATTGTCCGCCTGAACATGGGGCACACCCCACTCGTCTCGATAAATTGTCGCCTGTTCCCAAAGCACGGCGGGGTCGGTGGGCATCTGCGCGAACGCGACAGGCGAAATCAGGGCGATCGTCAAACCTACGACATGAATTAGCCTGATTCTCCGCGCAGCTGCGCGCAAACCTGTGATAGGGGTGCAAGGTCGAAGGACACGGCGACTCAGACGGGAAATGATGCTGAATCGGCGCTCAATATGTGGCGAAGATTTCACGGCTAGGATCGTCCACGCTACGCGACCCATTGTCAACAGAATTTAGTGTGCATTGGCCGAAAACTAAGGAGTTTTGTTTTGGCTCCCCGTATTTTCGTACCAAATAACCGCATTAATCTCGCGTTCCTCACATGTCAGAATATCGAGGTCGCCGTCTCCGTCAAGATCGAGTAACTCAACCAAGTCATACTTGATCCCGAGATCCCCCGAAATGTCGTGGCTATCCCATCTGCCTTCGATATCTGTCTCTTATACACATCTGACGCTGCCGACGAAGAGGATAGTGTAGATC
>CALEZK010000103.1 GCA_937928585.1 uncultured bacterium
GAGCCATAGCGAGCGCATGAGCGGGACTTCGACGCCGCAGCCGGGACCTTCGCACGTAATCGTGCGCGCCCAAAGATATGCGATGGGTGTTGCGCCGTCGGGATCCTTCGGATAAAACTTGCCCAGTTCCTTTTCCGCCTGTTCCTTAATTTCTTGCCCGTACTTCCGCACGGCGTCGGCGAGACGTTTGCCGTATTTAGGGATGTATTCGAGCACGACCTTGTTGAGCAGGACGGCGACGGGGTTGAGGTCGCTGGCGAAGGCGTCCGCACCGATGCGCAGGGCTTCGAGGGGGATGGAGCCGCCGCCCGCGAAGGGATCGACGACGAGCGGGCGCGTGTCCGATTCACCGCCGAGTGCCTCGTGCGCGGCCTGAGTCAGCGCGCGAGCCGTTTTAAGAAAGTGGGGTTCGGTGGACGCCTCCCACGACGCGAAGTCTGCGATGAAATCGAAGAGGAGATAGCGCAACGTGTTCCAGTGTTCGGGGTTGTTGGAATCGATGGGCTTCGTTTCCAACGCGATGAACCCGCCGCTGTACTCGCCCATGATCTTTTGGACCGCTTCCGACTTCCGGATCGCGCGGGAGAACTCGTTGACCGCCTTTGCCGCGGCGTCGCGAAACGCCTGCGGACACAACTCGTCCACCGGGTCCGGCCACAAAGATGCACACAACACCGCCCGACACGCCGCCAAAGGCCGCCGCGCCCACCAAATGTGCAACGTCGAAATATGCCCATGCCGAATCGATTTCTCCCGCCGCGCATGCGCGGAAATCCGCCGAATCGGCAAATCAACTTCTATCAGACGTTTAGGATATCGCATGTTCAGCTTTGAATCGGATTCATTTTGTGCCGGTTCCCGACTACTGCTTTCAAACGAGGACCCGTCTTGCGCAGAAGAATCGCATAGCATATCTAACTCCGTTAGGTCGGAGGCATGAACGATTTGGACTCTCTCAGTTTGTACAATGACTCGCTCGATGGGCTCGTCGAACAATTTGAAGTCGTCAATGATCAATGGCTCAACATTGGCGAAAAATTCGCTGCCATGCTTCTTAAATTCCTCCCTCAATTCCATCAAGAGCCGCCCCAGCGCGTTTCGCCCCACAAGTTGATCTTGTCCCGTTCGAATTGCGCCCCAAAAATCGTCGCGCCTAGAGTCCTCAACTATGCTTTTTCTCGCCGTAGCCAGAAGCAAGCCCCCAAACTTGCGGATATGCGTGGCAAGTTTCACCCTAAGTACCCAACGCATGACGGACACCCGAATCTGCATCCAGTCGCTTCGGCTTTGGTCTCGGTAGGGTTTACTTACCATCTTCGCCGTCATTGGACTTCTTTGTTCGATGATAAGTCTTTGCACCTCGGGAGAATGTGGGAAACGACAAGATTGGTAAAGGGCTTCCGCGCTTGGTATGCGAATACCATTCACGTGCAGCGGGAATCCCCCAGCCATATTGGATAGCCCGCCAAAATGTTCCTTAGTGCTTCGAAATACTACGCACTCACTCGCACGGTAGGTACGGACGTTGCTCTCATTAGAATTCAGCGCAGGAACTCCTTCAGAAACTTTTCATCCGCTGAGTTTGTGTTTGTCTTTCGCGGGAATAGTGCCGGAAATTCCTTCTGTTCGACCCAAAAAGGTAGTGGACAGTTATTGGGGCAATTCCGATAGGTGACGAACATCGAACCAAAACCAAGACACGAGAGATTATGATATCCGAGTGGTCGAAGATTATCTGGAAGACTCGATTGTTCACGGCGAATTTGACACCCTCGTACCAAGAAAGCTTGTTCGAGAAGCACTTTTTCCTCATCATTGCGAAAAATCCGCGATCTTCCTGGATTGCCGGGAGAACGCAATTCAGGCGCAAAGCCCAGACTTGCTAAATACTTTCCATATACCTCGACGTCTGGATCCGTTGGCAGCTTAGATGGCCAAAGTACATCGGCTTCATTTCGTCTGTTCTTCCTATTCTCCATTTCAAAGTTTTCCAATCGCCATTTCGTTATGGATATTGTTTTCCCGTTCGACTTCGCGGCTTCGTGGATCTTTGCATCGACCCAGTACGATCCCTCGTAACGAATAGGGGTAATGATGTGCAGTTTTAGTTTGACTGGAGTCTCAGTAGCGAGCCATTCGCAAACATCCCGCCTTACGCGATTGCCGGTAGCAATGCAGTCGTCTAAATAAATAAAGTCGCCATCTTCACTGCCCGATTCTGCAATTCCAAAGCCATGCACAGATTGCAAGACGTCATCAAAGGTTTCCAGAAACTCATCTTGGCTGCTGCCTCCCTTCTGAATTCTCAAGAGGTTTGCCTTTCTCCAGTAGTCGTTCGGTCTTTCTCCCGAACAAAGTTTGGTATTGGTCGCCAATCCCGCTAAGAACTGGCGAAACATTTCCTCGGAAACATATGTCCTTGAGAAAACATGCGCAAGGGTAAGTAATATTGGTTCTTGCATGGCTTTTGGAAACTGAGTGAGCCATGCGTCAATCAATTCTGGATTCCGAGAGGCAATTCGCGGTTTTTCTTTTTCTCGGTAGTCAGCAATAATCGTTGAAACAGCCGAAAGCTGTTTTTGGCGCTCCGATGGCATGGTCAATTTCCCTTCATCTCTCGCCTGCTGATTTCATAATCGCCGACGCCCCGATGGAGTAATGCTCAACTCTTTGAACTGGATTCCACGTTAGGCGCCCAGGGTCTTGCACTATGTGAACTGATGGTAAGCCTCCGCAGTTGTAGACTACGTAGAGCCAATAGTCCTTCTTGAGCCGTTCCGCAGATTTGTATTCGTTGCTGCTTAACGCAATTTCTCCGACGCCTGCGCGCCCCTTTACTTCGATGAAGCGGACTTCGACGAAGGTCTTCGGGTCTTCCGGATGCGGGCGGCGTGATATTAGGTCGAAGCCGCGGTTTTGTTCCTCGACACTTTCGACATCCCAGCCGCGAGCGCGTTCATAGGCGAAGACGGCGTCAACAGCGATTCGTTCAATTTCTTCGTCCCTGACCATGGGGGCAATTGCGGGTGCGTTGCGTTCGGGGTGTGGCAACACCCAGGCGCGGCCAATGCACTCGATATCGGCAATAGTGCAGTGCTGTTCCCTGTCCAATTCTGCGAGACGGGACTCGAAGCGACCGTTCAATTCGAATAGGCGATCTTCGAGCATCTTGATGCGACCGTCCAATCCCTGCTCGGCGGAGCCGCCCTCGCGTTGGGCCATGAGGTTGGCGAACTGTACCTGGACGCGGTCGATAATTGCGCGGAGACTGATGTCAATGTGGTTCTTGATGATCGCGACTTCGCGGTGGCGCTCGGCCGCGATCTCCGCACGAAACGGATCGAGCGCCTGTTCCACCAAGAATTGCTCTACCGGCGTTTCAACCGGTAAATGGGTCGCCTCGGGGACCTTCGCTTCCTTTTCCGCAATCGCGAGTTCGAGAAAAATTGTGGGCTGGCGGACAAGCATGGTGCCGTCGAGATTTACCTGTACGACAAATAGTCTGCGGTGCAGCCAACGGCCAAGTCCGTCACGAATAGACGTGACGTAGGTATCGAGGCGGTAGGGTTGGGCATGATGCAGGTCGTAGAAGATTGCGCCGTGCCGGAGATCGTTCTGGACGGTGTCCTGCAGCGCGTCGCGAATACTTTCGAACAGCGGGTGGCCGGGGGTGACCCATTCTAGAGTGGCATCGCGTTTGAGGAGTTCTTTATTGAATACGACGTGTTTGTACTCGCGCCCAAGTTTGCCGAACTTGGCTTCGAGCCGGTCACCCGTGGGCCAGAGGGTTCGCGGAATGCGGCCCACGCGGTAGACGTGATCCTGTCCCTTCACCGGTGCCGGATTAACACCAACCACCGGCGCCGCAGCAGTGAAGAAATCCTCAACCACTTCCGGCACTAGCCGTCGCTCTTTGGCCTCAGCGGATTTACCGACGAGGTAGGAAAGATTGAGTTCGCGTTTGGCGAGGCCTTCAAGCGTTGACTCCGTGATACTCCGAAACCGCGTGGTGTCGACCTCATGAACAATGCGATCCAAGATGGCCTTCTCAGTGAGGCTGCGGGCGTACATGTCGCGGACCATGCGTTCGAGCTGGTTCGACGGGAAAATATCGCCGAGGACATTAAAGACTTTGCCCGTGCGCTGCGGATCAAGGTCGTCCTCGATCGCGCTGAGCCGTTCGAAGAGTTTCTGCAGTACGCGGCCTTCGCGGGTGTTGGTGGCGACGAAATTGAGTATGAGGCAGTCTTTTTCCTGCCCGTAACGGTGGATGCGACCCATGCGTTGTTCGAGACGCATGGGGTTCCAGGGGATATCGTAGTTGATCATGAACCAGCAAAACTGAAGGTTGATACCTTCGCCGGCGGCCTCTGTCGCGACCATGACCTGGGTATTCTCGCGGAACTCGCGCTCCGCGTAGATT
>CALEZK010000104.1 GCA_937928585.1 uncultured bacterium
GGAATCGCCGGCGGCCGCGTTCAAGGGGACGATCGCACCGCCGCGGCCATAGGTCGGCTGCCACCGGCTGCGGAAGGTGCTGCCGGTCCACTTCTTGATTTCGGAATGGCCGTCCGCGAAGGAGAAGCCGCAGCGCATTCCGACGACTCGAAGACTGTCACCATCATGACCATTCATAAAGCGAAGGGTCTCGAGTTTCCAATCGTCTTTCTGGCGGACCTTGCACAAGGCGGCGGCCGCAGTGACTCTTCTCTGGCGGCGCTGCATAAGCATGGTGGCGCCGCGACCAAAGCGATGAACGATGTTGGCGAATTTAAGGAGCCACGAATTCACACAGGAATCACGGCGCTTCGCGCGGATGAAGAACAAGCGGAGCAGGCAAGAATTCTGTATGTCGCCATGACGCGCGCGAAGGACCATCTTTTCCTGTGCGGCGCGCCGAAGCCCAAGGGCGCCAGTTGGATGAACGCGTTGAATGATGTCTATGGCGTTTGTGAGATGGCGGATGGTCATCGGTTTTCGGGAATTGGATGGGAAGCAGTCGTCCGCAGGCACCCTGAACGTGCGGCGCAACCCAACGCGGCGCGCGAAATAACAATGCAAAAGGGTTTCAACGCCAAATCCATTGAACACGCCATCGCTCCACTGCCAATCGTGAAACGCGAGCCGACGCGATTCGCGGCTACAGTGCTCGCGGATGCTCCTACCGAAGATGTCGGGGAAGTTCCAGCCAAGTCAATCTATGCGCGCGAATGGCACGGACTCAGCGCGATGGAACGCGGCACACTGGTACATGCCTTTTTTGAGCGATGGGATTTTCGCAGCGATCCCCAGACTTGTATTGAAAGCCTGCTTCGCACCGCAGTGATTTCCGAGGATGTCGCGGCGGAACTTGCAACGGACCTCCAGGCAATCGCGCACCGAGTGGCAGATTCGCCATTGGGTAAACGAATCGCGACTGCAACGTCGTTGCAGCGCGAAGTGCCCTTTCTGCTACAAGCCGATGGGGCCCTAATCAGTGGCACCGTAGACCTTATTGTCGACGATTCGGTGCTAATTGATTTCAAGACTGGCGCTGCATCTCAACGCGAGAAAGTCGCCTATAAAAGGCAATTGCAACTCTATGCGGCGGCTTTTCAGAGGCTGACTGGGATCGTCGCGCGCGAAGCCTACCTGCTATATGTGGATGCCACGGAGGCATTAACGGAAGAGGTCGACATTTCCGCGCCGGCATGCGTTGACGCGTTAGCAGTCGCGCGCGCCGCGGTGGCAGCACTGCGAAATCGCGAGCAGGCCCAGTGAGTATGCTGCGCCGGCTCATGTTGGTGCTCTTGTTCCCGCTTTGCGCGAATGGCGCGATTCTTGAGCACGACCGATTTCGCGTGCACCACGATGCATCGACGGCCGCGCTTGCGCGCGAGACCGCCCAGACTTTAACGGATGCGCGCATCGCGTTTGCCGACCGATTTCCTGATATGCCCGACATCGTGGACGTCTATATCTGCGAGGATCAAGAGTCGTTTCAACAGTTCGCAGGGCCGCTTACTGCCGCCTCCATTGTGGGTGTTGCGAACCCTGACAAGGACGTGATCGCGCTTAAGTCCCCGAGCTTTGCTCCGCCGCAATCGGATTATATTGGGACTGTCCGTCACGAACTCGTGCACATATTGCTTCACCATAATGTGAACACCGACAACGTCCCGCGCTGGCTTAACGAAGGGATCGCGATGACGGTATCCGGCGAGAACCGATGGTCGAGCCGTTCGCACGTGGCGTTCATGTATCTCAATGGCAGGACACTTTCCTACCGCTCGCTGGAAGCGTCATTTCTCGAACCGGGTCAGGAGCTCGAGTTTGGCGACGCATATGCGCAGGCGATGTCGATGACCCAGTACCTTCAGAAACAACTGGGCGAGGAACAGTTCTGGGAGTTCGTATATTCATTGAACGACCGATCATTTGGGGTTGCCGTTGAGGCTGAGCTAGGTCTGATACCCCATGATTTTGCGTTGGCGTGGGCAGCTTCCCTCGGCTGGACAGCTCTCGTTTTTTCGCTCGTGTCGGGTGTGTCGCTGTTTCAAATCATGGCGCTGCTAACGATTGCCGCTTACTTGCGGCGACGCCGTCAGGCCCAGGCGCGCATGGCAGCGTGGGCCGTCGCCGAATCGAAAGAAGGCGCCGTGTCGGCGGAAACATAGAATTGCCGGACGCACGCCCCATGAGGCACAATTGAAGTTGGACGCATATCCGGAAAGAACTTGCCTTGATTGATAGTAATCGCTTAACCGTCCAACCGGGGCGGGGTCGCCCAATGGGCGCAACGCCCACGGAAAACGGCGTACAC
>CALEZK010000105.1 GCA_937928585.1 uncultured bacterium
TCACCAACGCCTTCATGAATAACTCCCTTGCTGCCCCGGCCAAGTATAAGACCCCGCATGCACCCGATCCAAGCACCGCAACTCGCAACGGTTTTGCGACAAACCTTTACGCGTTTTTTGTCAATTGTGTACCCCCGTCTTGTAAATCCGTATAGAGGTGCAGCGGGTGGCTCCACTGCAACACATCGTGCAAAAAGGGTAGACAAGTTTTGGAGAAGGCATAAAAACTCATTTACAAATTGTGAGAATCGTGTTAGCGTCATGCTGCGGTCTGAGGAAGAGTCGAGACGTGAGGCACAATCAGCAAGATTGCGTTGGCGTGTTGAGAGCACCGAAAACTCACCGATTCCCGCGCTGCAACGAACAATGTCAACCTCAGGGACTAGGACGGTCAGCGATGACTAGCCGACAGGGGTAGGCCGGGGCCCCTCCGCCTTATTTTTACTGCTTTTCCTGCGCGCACGCGCGCGCCGGGTTGATGACGCTAAAGAGGGCACCAGGGCATGTCAAAGGCTGCGCAAGTCACACGTCGCACGTTTATGACGGTTGCCGCAACCGCAGCCGTTGCAACCACGGCGTGCCCCCGCCGTCAGACCACCAACGGCGTCAAAGTCTTCAAACGCTCCGGTAAAGGCGTACACGTATCGAACGCCGCGAAGAAACACAACGCAAACCGCCTCTACAAGACCTTGTTCACGGCCAATTCCGATTCGCCGCATCCCGGCGACAATTCATACGTGGTCGAGTTGATCATCAACCGTTCGCTGTTCAACAAACTCTTCGCAAACGGCCGCACCATCGCCGATTTTCGTTTACACCTGTAACGAAAGCGAATGCCGGAAGCAGCCGCACGACTCGCCCCGCCCCAGCCGTAAATTGACGGTCGCCATCCTCCCCGATACAATCCCCCAAATTCCGAGGGAAAAGCACCATCATGCCGATTCGTTTTTTCAATACGTTGACACGCACCAAAGAAGTCTTCGAACCCGCCAATCCACCGCATGTCGGCCTTTACACCTGCGGACCCACGGTCTATAACTTTGCCCATATCGGCAATCTTCGGACCTTTCTGTTTGAGGACCTGCTGCGCCGTCATCTGAAGTATCGTGGTTACGAAGTGAACCATGTCATGAATCTCACCGACGTTGAAGACAAGATTATTCGCACATGCCGGGAGACGGGCGAATCGTTGAAGTCGCTCACGGGCCGGTATTCACAGGCGTTCTTTGAAGACCTGGATACGCTTGGCGCAGAGCGGGCCGAGGCGTATCCCGCGGCAACCGATCACGTCGCCGAAATGGTCGAGCTGATCAAGAAACTGCGGGACAACGGCCATACCTATGAAGTGAACGGCAGCATATACTTCAAGCTCAGCACTTTCCCTCAATATGGCCAGCTAAGCAAGTTCAAGATGGACGAGCTCAAATCCGGAGCAAGCGGTCGTGTCGATTCAGACGAGTACGAAACCGAAGATGCGCGCGACTTTGCACTGTGGAAGGCCTACGACGAAAACGACGGCGCGGTGTTTTGGGAGACCGAGCTGGGCAAAGGCCGGCCCGGCTGGCATATCGAATGCTCGTGCATGAGCATGAAATACCTGGGCGAATCGTTCGACATTCATTGCGGCGGCATTGACAACATGTTCCCGCACCACGAAAACGAGATCGCGCAGTCGGAAGCGGCCACCGGTAAGCCGTTCGTAAAATACTGGCTCCATAGCGCGCATTTATTTGTTGATGGACGAAAGATGTCCAAGTCCTTCGGCAACTTTTATACGCTTCGCGATTTGCTAGAAAAGGGGCACGATCCCAAAGCGATTCGCTGGACCCTCATCGCCACGCACTATCGGCAACCCAGCAATTTCACCTTTGACGCGTTGGAGGCCGCGAACGAATCTTTGCGGCGCATCCGCGATTTTCGCGGGCGCCTCGGCGAGATCCGCACAGGTGCCGACGGTCTCGGCGAGTTAGATGTAACCTGCGAGAAAGCCTTCGGCGATGCGCTTGACGACGACCTCAACATTTCCGGCGCTATCGGTGCCGTGTTTGATTTTGTACGAGAAACCAACAAGCTAATCGACGCCAATACGCTTGGGAAAGAAGGTGCTGCCCGCGCGCTCGCGCTGCTCGACCGCCTGAATGCGGTTACGGGGCTGTTCGATGCGGCGGCGAAGGAAGCAGTGCCTGAGGCTGTAACCGCGCTCGTACTGGAGCGACAACAAGCAAGGCGAAACAAGGACTTCAAGCGTTCCGATGCAATTCGAGATCAGTTACTGGCGGACGGTTGGGTAATCGAAGATACATCGGACGGGCCGCGCGTGAAGCGCGCAAACTAAATCGGGTCGCCCGGCTTCCATTCAAAAATCCGTTCCGGATGCTGGAAATACTCGTTCATGATGCGTTCGAAATCAAAAATGTGCCCGCCGTCCATTGCCCGGTGATCGAACGTAACGCACACCGTCAACACATGCCGCGGCACGATCTCTCCGTTCACAACACGCGGTACCAGCCGAGTGAGGCCAATGCCCCACATGAATACATGCGGCACCGGAATCACGGTTACGGTTTGCCAGCCATCAATCGACATGCCGATATTCGCAATAGTAATCGTTGACCCGATCACATCTTTGGGCTGAAGTTTTTCTTCTTCCGGCGTATTGCGCACTTCGTCATCAATAGGCTCCGGCCAGATAGTCGATTTGACCCATAACCACCCGGCAACGAAACCCGATAGATCGAGTTCGCGCAGCGCAGTCCCCAGCAACTCGCGCGCAATCTTGCGGTAAAGTTCATTCATGTCCGTGCGGCGCGCCTTCCGCGTCAGCGCGCGCATTTCGTTCGCGACGTCGATCAACGTGCGTTTGTGCGGATTCCGAATGATCGGCCCCATGACGCCACGTTTCGTATGCACGGTGAACATGGGGTTGATGTCTTCGATTTCGTGGAAGCGCCCGCCATCGCGCAGGGGCGTCCACTCGAAAAAGCCGTTCATCACTGGCACATGGTGAGTCACGTGGCAGATGGTCTTTAGGAAAAAAGCAGAAAAATTCTTGTGAACCGCCATCTTCGTGATTTGCTCGGGCGTCAGCTTCTCGCCGCTCGCCTTCATTTCTCGGATGACGCGTTCACCGTATTCGATTACCGGGGTGACATCGAACTCGACGTTGCCCGCAGCATGAGGGATTTCCCGCGCCGACTTCGACAGCAGGAACGACACGCTTTGCCGCACGAAGGACAACCGGTGCACCTTGCGCACCTTCAGGTGGTCGTGTGCCCAACGTATCTGGAAGTTACGAAACATAGAATTTAGCCGAGACGCCCGAAAAACTCATGCAAAATCAAAGCTTTTGGCATTGGGATCCCCGATGGGGCGCAGCCAATCCTGGCGGCCGCGCGAAAGGCAGTACGATAGGCAATTCCCACGGAAGGATCAACTATCGCGGCTCATCCGATAGAAACCATCGGTAGCGATCCGTGTCCTTGGCATAGGGCATATTGAGATTGCGCCATACCAGGGCGCGGTAGAACTTGTTCGCCGCGGCCGGGTCAAGGTTTTTGATATAAGTCCCGCCGCGCCACAGCGCAACCATATTATCTACGTCGTTCTTGGGAAGGAGCGCCGAACAATCCCACTGCAGCTCAGCCGCTACGTATCGATAGTGAAATCGCTTGTTGGGAACGGCGACATGTTCCCAGGCGCGATGTATTTCATCGCTTGACGCATGCAAGACGGACTTGGTCGCGTTTGGCAAATCGACGCCCCCGGTCGCGCTTGTTGGGCGAAGCCTTACCGTCTCTATGCCGCTCAACGTGAAATTCCCGCCAAACACTGCCCAGTCCGGGCCCAACTCGGTCCCCATGAGTTCCATGCCTTTTTGCCGCGCGATCGTCCCCGCGCGCGACAGCGCTTGCGCCCTTTCGCGATCGACAACGACGCGCGGTTTACGTCCTAAAAACCATTCCCACGCCGATTGCTCCGTCTTCGGCGGGAGGTCTGGTCTGCCGGTCTCGATGGCGGCCACAAAGTCCTTCGCTGTCGGCAACAGCGGCTCGGGGACGTACCGCAGTGCGTCTTGCAGGCGGCCTTCACGAATCAGGCGTCGGGCAATGATGTATTGCAGCAAGATGCCCCGCGATGGCCGCATGAATTCGCCGTTCTCGTCTCTGTCCGTCGATCCGGCATACAGCACGTCGTAGTACCAAATGGGTTCGAAAACGGGAACGCGCAACTCGTTCAATTCCGTTCGGGCCTCCGTGTAAGCAATCAGCTCATCAACTGTCAACACACGCTCCGCGATATACGCGGCATCGATCCAATACCCGGCGCGCACGAACAAGTCCAGCGCATCAAGGTACTTTTCCTGGCCCAGCAGAAGCACGCCCAACTCCCGCTGCGCCAACATTGCCATCGGTGTCGCCGCTGCATATCCGTCGTCCACGGATTCGATGACGCTGCTGGGGTTGGCCGTTGCCATCTCAATGGCTCCGCGCAGCGTGGCAATGGCGTCGTCGACGTTGCCCGTGCGCAGCTGCAATTTAGCGCGCACCCAATTTCCCACGGCGGTGTTCGCCACGGGCGACTCACTCCAATTCTCGGCGGCCTGAAAATCGCCGTGCGTATACGCTGTCCAAGCCAACAAGTCCGCTTGGAGCGCGTTGGAGGGCAGGCCCGCGGACGATACCGCCCGCAACCAGGCCTTTGCAGGTTCCGGTGAACCGGGATGCGAAACAACCCACGCAGTCATAATGCGCCTGCACACATCGTCCTGGGCGATGTCCCTCAGTGCATCTTCGGACTTTGCGGCGCGCGCACACGTGAAATCGAGGGAAAGGTGCGCGCTTTTGATCGCAGTGCCACCCTGCGCGAATTGTTCCGAATAGAGCCTGATGGCGTTGACGTGGTTCAAGCGAGCGTTTTCGATGTGGGCCTGCCATCCCAGACTTTCTGCGGAAAGGCCGAGCGGGTCCCCGAAGCCTGCGGCAGCAAGCTCGCGCGCTTGGGCAAACGCCGCGACGGCGGAATCTGCATCGCGATCGCGTTTGCTGCGACCCAGCATGTACGCCGCCCAGACGGAACGGTGAGCGCGCTGATCCCGCGGAAGCGCCAACAGTTCGGCCCACTTTGCCTCAGCTTCTTCAAACAGACCCGCGCTGTAGAGCGCGGCGCCTTGGGCATACAACACGAACTCACGGGGAGCGTCCGCAAGCGACGCTTCGAGTTGCGCTGCAAGCTCCCGTGTGCGCGCGGGTGTGTCCGCGCCAGCATTCTCCATAAGCCCGCGCGACGCCTCGCGAATCGAACGGTACGCAGTCAAGGTGCCGGTAATACGCTCTGCGGAAACATTTGCCGTCTGGAGCGCGAATTCGAGCGAAACCATATCCGCCTTGATAGTGCGCGGCCATTCCCCACCGTAGTCCGCCTCCGAAGCATCATCCTGATGAGTCACACCCAGCGTGCGGCACAGCTCGTGAAAGAAAGACGCCTCCGGCATGTACAACACCTGCCGCTCCAATCCCAGAGCAAAGTAGGCGTTGGGAAAAAACGGGCCGCATGCAAAGGTAGAGACGCAAACGATCGAAAAAATCGCAAGTACGAGCGAGGCACTACGCGACCGCATTTGGTGATATCTCCTGGTGACTCTGCACCCCATAATACCCAATTTCGAATATGGTATCGTGAGCCGAACGCCACAGCAATCACCGGGGAGTACACATCATGAAACGTCGTCAGTTCATTGCAACACTGGGCGCGACGGCAGCAGCGGGCAGCCTTGCGGGTTGCGCGACGTCCACAGAGTCGGGTGCGCGCGCCTCGAGACCAAATGTACTGTTCATCATCGCCGACCAGCATCGCGCAGATTGCCTCGGTGCCTATGGCAACCGGCAGGTGCGCACACCGCACCTTGATGCGCTCGCGGCGGATGGCGTTCGCTTCGACAATTGCTTTTGTCCCTTTCCCGTCTGCACGCCCTCTCGTTACAGCATGTTCTCGGGCATGTATGTGTATGAGCATGGCGGGAGCAACAACCGCTGCACGCTGCGACCCGACATCCCCACATTCCCGCGTGCGCTTCGGGACGCCGGATATCGCACTGCCGCAGTGGGCAAGATGCACTTCACCCCGACGTATCTTGATATCGGTTTCGAACGCATGTTCCTCGCCGAGCAGGACGGCGATGGCCGTTGGGACGACGATTACCACCGGGAGCTCATGCAGCGGGGCCTGATCGATCTCAACGATATCGAAGATCAGCGCAGGGAGTTCCGAGCACGGGCGCGGACGGAGTATTGGGAAACCTTTGGCGCATTGCCGACAAACCTGCCCGCGGAAATGCATTCCACGGAGTGGATCGGACGCAAATCGCTGGAATTGATTGACGAATGGGGCTCGGAAGGCAATCTGCTAGTCTCGAGTTTCGTAAAGCCGCACCATCCATTTGACGCGATTGGTGAAGATGCCGATGGATATGACGCGGCAACTCTGGAGTTGTTGCCCGGCTGGACGCAGGAATGTTTTGCGCACGATCTCGCATTGCAACCAGGCTACTTCCCCCATAAGGATCTCACGGAAGTGCGATTGCGTCGGGTCATGGCCTATTACTACGCGACCATCGAGCAGATTGACCGGCAGGTCGGCGCGATGGTCGCCAAGTTGAAAGCCAAAGGAATTTACGACAACACGGTCATCGTATACGTGAGTGATCACGGAGAGTACATGGGGCATCACCACATGCTGCTCAAAGGCAACTACATGTACGACTCGCTGGCGCGCGTGCCCTTGATCGTCAAGTATCCGGGCAACGCGCAAGCAGGAGAAGTTCGAACCGGGCTTGTCAGTCTCATTGATCTTGCGCCGACGCTTCTCCGCCAGGCACGCTGTGCGCCGCCGGCATCCATGCACGGGCAGGATCTCGCGTCAGATGTCGCCGGGCGTGATGTCGTCTATGCCGAAGCGGGACGTGGCGCACAAGCGATGGTCCGGACACGAACGCACAAATTGTTGACCAGCGAAAACCCGTCGAAACGGCTGCTATACGACTTGGAGAAAGACCCGCTTGAACTCGAGGACCGATACGCCGATCCGGAGTACGCAGAGGTTCGTGAAAGGTTGAGTCAACTTGCAGCGAAGTGGCCCGGCGGTAAATCGAAGGCGGAAGCTTATCTTGATCCCGAAGCGCCGACAATATCAGGGCCAAACGTGCCGCCGAGAGATCTCTCACACCGAGAAGCGATTGCGGCGTACTACAAAAAACAGTTCGACGCAATCGTTTCTGCGTGAATTGAGAATGGGCAAGAGAACAAGCGGTCGAGGACGACCACCC
Source organism: uncultured bacterium (assembly GCA_937928585.1). Classification (GTDB taxonomy): domain Bacteria; phylum Hydrogenedentota; class Hydrogenedentia; order Hydrogenedentales; family SLHB01; genus JABWCD01. The sequence goes on from CALEZK010000105.1 coordinate 7,322, forward strand.
TCCCGGTTGTTTCTTGTCGTTGATCGTAACGTAACCCGGCTTGGGGCCAGATCTCCCGAATATGCTATTATTCACGCTGGATTCTTCTGAGAAACGGGAGCGTCACGGGCCATGAAATACGCAGTGCTTGCAGTCGTTTTCCTATCGCTTGCTGCTCCGGCGCAGGACGCGCCAACGACAATCGATTTTGCGAAGGACGTTCAGCCGATTTTGGCAGAGCGGTGCTATTCGTGCCACGGCCCGGAGAAGCAGAAGAATGGACTTCGCCTGGATGCGCGGGACGAAGCGATGCTCGGCGGCGATGGCGGCAAAGCGATTGTCGCATCCGATCCGGACAACAGCTTGCTAATCAAGCTCGTGTCCGGCGGCGATGAAAAACGCATTATGCCGCCGACTGGCGAGCGACTGTCGGAAACCGAGATAGCTACTCTCAAGTCGTGGATTGCACAGGGTGCAGTCTGGCCCGACGAACACGCCGGAAGCGCTACGCGCACGGTGGACCATTGGGCATTCAAGACGCCTCAGCGTCCGCAGGTACCGCAAGTACAAGACTCTTCCTGGGTGCGAAGCCCCATTGATGCGTTCGTGCTCTCGCAACTGGAAGGATTGAACATCAAGCCATCGGCCGAGGCGGATCGCGCGACGCTAATCCGCAGGTTACACTTTGATCTTATCGGCATCCCCCCAACGCCGCAAGAACTGGATGCGTTCGTAAGCGATCCGTCGCCCTACGCGTATGAGAGCCTGGTAAACCGCCTGCTTGCTTCACCGCACTTTGGAGAGCGCTGGGGGCGTTACTGGCTTGATCTCGCCCGGTACGCCGACAGTGACGGTTATGAAAAGGATCTGGGCCGGCCCTACGCCTACCGGTATCGCGATTGGCTAATTGACGCGCTCAATCGCGATCTGCCGTATGACCAGTTCGTCTTCGAACAGTTGGCGGGCGATCTGCTGCCGAACGCAACGGAAGATCAAATTCTTGCAACGGGCTTTCACCGCAATACGCTGACCAATCGCGAGGGCGGGATTGACCCGGAAGAAGATCGCGTCAAACAGACTGTCGATCGTGCGAATACCACGGCCAGTGTGTTCCTCGGGTTGACGATGGCTTGCGCGCAGTGCCACACCCACAAGTACGATCCAATTACGCATCGCGAGTATTTTCAGTTCTACAGTTTCTTCAACACCGCAATGGAGAAAGACGTGCCTGCGCCCACGTCCGGGGAATTGATCGCCTACAACGAAGCCAAGGCGCGATTCGAGCAGCAGCGCGCGGAATTGGAGAAGGCGGTAAACGATCATCGCGCGAAACTTGCCGAATCGCTGCCTGCATGGGAAACCACCCTTGAACTTCCCGAGCAAGGCTGGAACATTCTCGAACCACAAAGCTTCTCTTCCGCGGCAGGCAGCACATTCGAGAAGCTCGACGACAAATCGATTCTGTTGACGGGCGATGCGCCGTTGTCCGACGAATACACAGCGGTGGTGCGCGTTAAGGAAATCGGCATTAAATCCTTCCGATTGGAGACCCTCACGGACGGTTCGCTGAAGAAAGGCGGGCCGGGTCGAGCTGCGAACGGTAATTTCGTCCTGGACGAGTTTACCGTTTTCGCCGCGCCGTGGTCCGATCCGCTGAATCAGAAAGCCATTCCATTGAAGAGCGCGAAAGCCGACTACGAAGAGCCCGGCATGGAAGCGAAGCTCGCGATTGACGGGGATCGCAACACGGGCTGGGCAATATATCAACCCGCCGAAATGAATGTGCCGCGCGTGATCACGTTCGAGACCGCTGAGGACCTCGGCTTTCCGGATGGCACAATTCTGACAATCAAAATGAATCAGCGCTACGGCCGATCGCATACGATTGGCCGCATGCGACTCTCGTATTCGCAACTCGCCACGGACGCCGTGCAATTCACGGATGCTGTCTATCTCGCCCTGAAGACGCCCGCGGACCAGCGCAGTGACGAGCAGAAAAACATCGTGCTCGACTATTACGCAAGCCTTGATCCTCAGATGAAAATCTTGCGCGCGCCACTGGACGGTTTGCTGAAGGCAGAACCGAAGTTTCCCGCGACGATGGCACAAACGCTTGCGGAAAATCCGAACGCACCGAACACCTACATTCATCTGCGCGGCGATTTCATGGCCAAGGGCGAGGAAGTCAACGCTGGAACGCCTGTCGTGTTGTCGTCTTTCGTGCAGCGGCAGGAAAAGGCCGACCGCCTTGACCTGGCGCGCTGGATCGTTAATCCAGCGAACCCGCTGACCACGCGCGTACAGGCCAACCGCGTTTGGCAGTATCTGTTTGGCGCCGGCCTGGTTCGCACGCCGGAAGATTTTGGCGTGCGCGGAGAGAAGCCGACACATCCTGAGTTGCTCGATTGGCTGGCGACCGAATTACTGGTGAAAGGGTGGAGCACGAAGGAACTCATTCGCGAGATTGTTACCAGCGCAACCTACCGGCAGTCCTCGCATGCACGGCCCGACTTGACCGACCTGGACCCGGAAAACAAGCTCCTCGCGCGGCAGAACCGATATCACGTGGAAGCTGAAATCGCACGTGACACGACCCTCGCCGCGAGTGGCCTGCTGCATACGCCGGTTGGCGGCCCGAGTATTCGCCCCGCGCAGGCGCAAGGTATCGCGGAGTTGGCGTACGCGGGATCGGTGAAGTGGAACGAAAGCCCGGCGCCGGACAAGTACCGCCGCGGCCTGTACATCTTTTTCCAACGCACAACGCCATACCCGATGCTCATGACCTTTGATTGTCCCGACTCGAACACATCGGTCTCGCGCCGCGCGCGATCAAACACACCGTTGCAGGCGTTGACGCTGCTCAACGATCCCGTGTTCTTCGAGTGCGCGCAGGTCTTGGGCGCGCGCATCCTGAAGGAAGGCGGAAGTGATGAACGCGAACGCGTGCGTTTCGCGTTTCGTACCTGCATGGGGAGGCAGCCCACCGACGCGGAACTCGATCGACTGCAACGCTTCGTGGCGGACCAGCAGGCGGCATTTGCCGGGAGCAAGGAATCCGCATTGGCGTTTGCCGGGAACGTTCAGTCGGCCGAGAGCGATGCGGCGACTGCGGCTACCTATGTTGCGCTGGCGCGCGTGCTGATGAATCTCGACGAGTTCATCACGCGCGAATAGTCGCGGCGCGAAGTCTATGCGTCCAAAGGAACGGTAGGGACCAATTCACATGCATCGTGTGTCAGTAAGTGCTTTGCTGCTTGCTTTATGCGCCGTGGCCGCCTGGGCACAACAACCGATTCGCGTTTCAGAAACGAACTATCGTTACTGGGAATATAACGGCGCGCCAGTAATCTTGTTGGGCGGTTCGAAAGAAGACAATCTGTTCCAGATTCCAGATCTAAAGGAGCATCTCGACCTCCTCGTGTCCTGCGGTGGGAACTACATTCGCAACACGATGAGCTCGCGGGACGAGGGCAATGTCTGGCCGTTTGCGCAGCGGGAAGACGGCAAGTACGACCTCGAGAAGACGAACGATGAATACTTCCGCAGGTTTGAATCTGCGCTGCAGCTTGCGAAAGAGCGCGGCATCATCGTGCAGATTGAAATGTGGGACCGCTTCGATTTCGCGCAGCGTTTCTGGTCAAACAATCCGTATCGGCCAGCCAACAACATCAACTACACCGGGGAAATGAGCGGCCTGAAGAACGAATATCCCGATCATCCGGGAAGCAACAAGAATCCGTTCTTTCGCAGCGTGCCTGCGCTCGACAACAACGCGTTGCTGCTCAAGTATCAGCACGCGCAGGTCGACCGCATGCTGTCCATTTCGCTCAAGTTTCCGAATGTCCTGTACTGCATGGACAACGAGACCAGTGGATGGGAAGAATGGGGAGCGTATTGGTCCGACTATGTACACGCAAAAGCCAAAGAGGCTGGCGTTACCGTAAACACAACCGAAATGTGGGACGCGTGGAATCTGAAAGACGACGTTCACAAACGGACACTCGACCGGCCAGATAGGTACTCGTTCGCCGATATTTCGCAGAACAATCACAATACCGGCCAAACCCATTGGGACAACCTTCAGTGGGTGCGTGATTACATCAAAGATAAACCGCGCCCCTTGAATCATGTGAAGATTTACGGCGCGGACGGTGGACGTTTCGGTGGCAGCCGCGATGGTATCGAGCGGTTTTGGCGTGGCCTCATCGGCGGCGCGGCGTCCGTTCGATTTCATCGTCCGGGTTCCGGGCTGGGCCTCAGCGAGATCGCGCAGGCCCATATCCGAAGCGCGCGAAAACTGTCAGACCGTTTTTCTTTCATCAATGCGGAGCCGGATGTTGCAAGCACGCGCTTGCTGGAACGCGACGCCAACGAGGCATACGCAACAACTGGCGAAAACAACGCGGTTGTAGTGTATTTCACGGATGGAGGCGCTGTGAAGCTGGATGCGCCTGCGTTTGCGCATGGCGCTACCGTGGAATGGCTGGACGCTTCTACCAGTGCATGGCAGGAAGCCTTGCAGGTCGAGACCAATCCTATTCCGCTCGTGGCTCCTGGGGCAGGTCATTGGATTGCCCTCGTGCGCCAACAACATGTGCCCCGCACAACGCGCGAACTGGAGCCTGCGCCACAAACAGAACCCTTGCGCTAATATCAGCGCATCGCAAACATGATTCATCGCCTTGGTAGCAGAATCCGGCGAATGCCGCGCCGTACCTTCAAAGTGCATTAGGCACCGCCCGCGGAATGGAATCCGGTTGTGGGCATGGTCTAGAGTAGTCGGATTCGCGGCTCCGAGGGTGCAGCGTAAATTATCGGAAATGGCTGCGAGCTTTTCCTCCACTGAAAACCATGACCGGGGAGATTGTCATGAAACTACGATGGTGTGTGCTGGGGCTTGTCGTTTTGTCCTGTATGGTCGGGGTGCTATCGGTGGTGCCCGGCGCGGGCGCAGCAGACGGGTTTACCCCGCTGTTCAATGGCAAAGACCTGTCTGGCTGGAAGGGCGATCCGCGTTTGTGGAAAGTCGCGGACGGGGTCATTGTCGGTTCTACCGATGGCGTGAAGATAGACAAGAATACCTTCCTTTTCTACGAGACGAAGCAATACGCCGATTTCGTGCTTCGCGCAAAGGTGAAGCTGCGCAATGGCAACAGTGGCATTCAGTTCCGCAGCGAGCAGCGTCCCGAGTTCGTCGCCGCCGGTTATCAGGCTGATATTGCCGAGCAGACCTACTTCGGCATGCTCTACGAAGAGCAAAAGCGCGGCATCATGGACTACTGGAAAGCCATGTCGCCGGAAAAACAGGCGGAAACGCAGACCTGGGTGAAGAAGGACGACTGGAACGAATACGAAATTTCCTGCGTGGGCGACAAAGTCACCATGGTGCTTAACGGGAAGGTCACCTGCGACATTGTCGATCCGGCCGGCGCAAAGTCCGGCTATATCGCGCTTCAGTTGCATGTCGGCCCAGACATGCTGGTGAGCTTCAAGGATATCGAGATCAAGGAGCTGCCAAAGAAGGAAGCCAGTCTAAACCCCGATCTCCTTATGCCCGACGTTGACGCAAACCGAACGGAGAAGATGGGCATAGAAGGCGCGCGCTACCGGATGCCGGAAGGATTTAGCGTTGAAGAAGTCGCGAGCCACGATCTCATCGGCTCGGTGATCAACCTGACGTTCGATCACCTTGGCCGGCCCCTGGTCGCGACAGAAAATGACGGCGTGCGCCTCCTGCTCGACGAGAATAACGACGGCATCTACGACAAAGTGAAGTCCGTCAACGAAGACGTGAAGCGCGCCATGGGCCTGTGTTACCTCGCACCGGGTGATTTACTGGTGCAGTCTGATGGCCCTCAGGCCCCAGGCGTATATCGCCTGCTCGATAAGAACGGCGATGATGTCGCTGACGAAGTGACGCAGGTGATAAAGGCGAAGAGTGGCGGCATGGGCGAGCATGCCCCGCACGCAATTAGCATCGGTGCGGACGGTTTTCTCTACGTGACGTATGGCAATCACGCGTTCCCCGATTTTCCAATTGCGGAAGGCTCCCCCAGTCGTGGTTTGCAGGAAGATTTTCTGATGCCGCGCTACTGGGACGCGCGCGGCCACGCAAAAGACATTCTCGCGCCCGGCGGCACGATTCAACGGGTTTCACCCGATCTGAAAACGATGTGGCAATGGTGCGCGGGCTTCCGGAATGCCTATGACTTCTCAATCGACAACAACGGCGAGTTTTTCACGTTCGACTCCGACATGGAATGGGACATCGGCACGCCTTGGTTCAGGCCTGTGCGGGTGGCGCATTGCGTGGCGGGCGCGGACTATGGTTGGCGCTCTGGCAGCGGTAAGATGCCAGATTACTATATCGACACGCTGCCCCCGCTCGACGATGTCGGTCGCGGTTCGCCCGTGGGCACGGTGATGTATGACCACACGGTCTATCCGGAACGCTATCGCGGCGGATTCTATATGGGCGATTGGTCGCGCGGCCGCATTCGCGTGATTTTCCCAAAGCGGGACGGCGCGTCGTTCACAGGTAAGACCGTAGACTTTCTCGTTGGCGAACCGCTCAACGTCACGGACATGGATATCGCGCCCGATGGCCTGATGTACTTCACCGTCGGCGGCAGAGGCACGCAAGGAGGTCTCTATCGCATCAAGTATGGCGATGCCGTTGCAAAGCAGGAAGCGCTTACGACTGTGGAGCAAGTCGTAACGCAGCCCATGCGCCGCTCCGCATGGGGCCGCTACGCTATCGCCAACGCAAAGAAAACTCTGGGCAAGCAGTGGCAATCCGGTTTGCTCAAAATTGCGCAGGATGGCGCGGCGCCGTCCGAACAACGCATTGCAGCCATTGAAGCCCTGCAGGCGCATGGGCCGAAGCCTTCCCTCAAAGTGCTTACAAAGCTTGCGAAGGACGAGAACCCGGATGTGCGCGCGTTTGCCGTGCACCTCATGGGTACGTTTCCGTTCAAGAACGTGAAGAAGCCGCTTACAGCATCTTTGGGTGATGACAATGCGCTGGTTCAGCGTCGTGCCGCGGAATCGCTGGTGCAGGCAGGGCTGGATACCAACGCAAAACTGTCGAAAAACGATGCGCTCGTCGATGCCTTGCTCGGGCAGTTGGGCAATCCGGATCGCTTTGTTCGCTACGCCACGCGTGTCGCGTTGGAACGCACCCCACGAAACCTTTGGGCGTCCCGTGTGTTGGCAATGGATCCGGCGGACAACCATCGCGCGTTGATTGAAGGCGTGCTCGCGCTGGTGCATACGCAACAAAGCCCGGAAGATTTGAACGCGGTGTTCGACAAGATCGCTTCAGGCTATGCCCCAACCGACGAAGACGAATTGGTGGCCGGACTGCGCGTTATTCAGTTGGCGTTTATTCGCGACGCGGAACAATTGCCGAGGCCCGAATTCGCAAAAACGATCGGCGAAAGCTTGCTCGCGATGTTCCCCACCGCAAATCTGGCCGTCAACCGGGAATTGCAGATTCTCCTTGCACACATGGAGGTGCCGGGCGCGATTGAGAAATTGCTCGCGTACCAAACGCCAGATAAGTCACAGGAAGAACAGATCCACACCGCCTACTGTCTCCGAACCATTCAAACAGGTTGGACCCGCGAAGAGCGCGATCAGTTTGTCGCATGGTTCGATCGCGGACGCGAGATGGATGGCGGCGCGAGTTTTGAAGGATTCATCGAATTCATCTGGCAGGACGCTCTCCTGATTTTGCCGGACGACGAAAAGCAACTGGCCGTAGCCCGCAAGGACGCACAGATTGCCAAGCGCAACGCTGAAGCCCTCGCGCTGCTCACGCAGATCCAGAATGAAAAAACCGAGGGCGCATCCGAACTCGCGCAAATGAGCGCGCAGGAGATACGCGAATACCTCGAGTACGACCCGATGGCCTACCCGAAAAATGACGGCGATTGGAAGCGCGTGCAGGAAGTGGGCGAAAAGGTCTTCATCAAGGCGCGCTGCATCAATTGCCATGTGTTCGGCACGACTGGTAAAGGCGGCGGCCCCGATCTCTCTACGGTCGCCAGCCGCTTCCGTCGCGGTGATCTGCTCGAAGCCATCATGGAACCATCGAAAGTAATCTCCGATCAGTACATCGGCCTTGAAGTTGATCTCAGCGATCTCACAACGGTCACCGGCATGCTCGTCACCGAAGACGCAAAGACCCTCACGCTAATCGACGTGACCGGCAAACGCGTGGACATCCCCAAGAGCGAGATCGAAGAGCGGCGTCCCGCAACAAAATCGATCATGCCCGAAGGCCTGCTGCACACCATGAACCTGAACGAGCTGGTGTTGCTTGTGAATTATCTCGAACGCGGAGCGCAGCAATAGCAGCGCGCGTCAACATTAGGAGTATCAATATGGCGCAGGCACAGATACCCCATGAGTAAGCGCGATGCAAAGGGGCTGACGCGGCGCGACGTGCTCAAAGGCACGGCCGCTGCGGGAATTGCGACCACCATCGCGGCGTCCTCATCCTCAACCACCCCTGTAGACGCGGCGCGCGGTGGCATCATTCACAAGGAAAACACGCGCGAAGGCGCGACCGACTGGCAGCTTACCTATACCAAGGTCGACCCCAAGACGCGCTATCGTTGTCCATGGATCGAAGGCTACTGTTCGCGCGCGAGCGTGAAGGTGGGCGACTCGCTCGACATCATGGTCAGCACGAATCCCGCGGGACGTTTCACAATTGATCTCTACCGCATGGGCTACTACGGCGGCACCGGCGCGCGCCACATGCAACACCTTGGCCCGTTTGATGGCGCGACGCAACCCGATCCGCCGGTGGGCGAAGAAC
>CALEZK010000106.1 GCA_937928585.1 uncultured bacterium
CAGTGGAGATGAAGGTGAAGGTCGCGCGCGGCCGCGGTTACATGACCGCGGAACACTTCGAACTTGAACACGCCGAGATCGGCACGATCTATCTCGACGCAAGCTTTTCGCCGGTTACGCGCGTCAACTTCCAGGTGGAAGACGCCCGCGTCGGCCAGCACACGGACTATGACCGTCTGATTCTCGATGTGTGGACCAATGGTTCCATCCAGCCCGAGAAGGCAGTCGAAGAAGCCGCGAACCTGTTCATTGATCACCTGAAGATCCTCGTGGATCAGCGCCGCGAAGAGACCGAGTCCGAGGCCGTTGCCGGTGCGGACGATCCGGAACTCGCGCGCACGCTGGCGCGTTCGGTGAACGAACTCGAGTTGAGCGTGCGCGCCGCGAACTGCCTCAAGGCAGCGAGCATCAGCACGATCGGCGAGTTGGTCTCGCGCACGGAAGCCGAGATGCTTCAGTTCCACAACTTCGGGAAGAAGAGCCTCGACGAGATCAAGGCTCTGCTTGAAGCCATGGGGCTTTCGCTGGGAATGAACGTCGGCCTTACGTTGCCGCCGCCCAGCGCCATCAACGCGGCGCGCATGGCCGCGGCCGGCGAAGAAGACGACGATGATGACGAAGACGCCGATGACGGCGATGACGATTCCGACGACGAAGACGAAGACTAACGCGAACCAATCGCTGAAGAGGTATCACCGCCATGAGGCATCGTAAAGCAGGCCGCGCACTAGGCAGGAGCATGTCGCACCGCAAAGCGACACTCCAGAATCTCGCCATCTCGCTGTTCACGCATAACGCCGTGAAGACGACGGTCGCGAAATCGAAAGAACTGCGGAGCTACGCCGAGCCGCTCATCACGCTCGCGCGCACCGACACCGTTGCAAACCGCCGCCTCGCGTTTGCGAAGCTGCGCAACAACACCGTCGTGAAGAAGCTCTTCACCGAGATCGCACCGACATACAAGGAGCGCCCGGGCGGATACACCCGTATCCTGAAGCTCGATCATCGCCTCGGCGACGGCGCGCAACTTGCCCGAATCGAGCTCGTGGGCCTCGGCGAGTACAAAGCAGAAGAATAAGCTTTCCCCGGTTTAAGGGGCTGCGGCAATAAAAGCATCGCCCCCGCGGATCAGCATCCGCGGGGGCGATGTATTTTTTTTTGGGATCATGCAATCCCATCGGAAAGCGGTCTCTTTTTCAGTACGAGTGTTTGAAGTCTAGGCTGGAGCACTCCAGATTTCTTGATTGAGACGTCTTATGGCCAACAATCTTCGGTCTCACCGGTTCACGCATTCATGCCAGAGGGCGATGCATACGATGTGTGGTCTTGTTTTTGTGGTGCCCCTACAGTGCGCTGATTATTTGGCGTTCTTTCTCTTCCAGGGGCGATGCCCCTGGCTAGGGTTGCTGCGCGCTTTCAGCGCTTATCGCGGCCTTGTTTTTTTTTGCTGGGGCGCGCGGTGAGGAGGGCGGAAGGGGGCGGCGTTTTCGTTTCTTTGTTACAGGTGTCGCTATGGTGGAGCGAGATTTCTCGCTGCGCTTCGGAATGACGCGCTGGTGCGCTGCGGCGGCTTAATGGGACGCATACGCGCGCATGGAGTCTTCTTCCAGCAATCGCAAAACAAAAAATGCGGCGATGACATTCGTCATCGCCGCACTCGTTTCCTATAACGCGCTTTTCGATCGTGCGATTACTTGTTGAGCACCTTCTGCACTTTCGGCGCGGAGAAGCGCGCATGCGTGGGCAGCGGCCCCACGAGCGGGCGCACATACTCGATAAATTCCGGCGTCACGCCATTGGCATCGGCGTTGATGTATTTGTCCGGCATATGCACGGATTCGCGGGCAACGTCCTTCAATGCGGACAGCTTGTACTCGACGCGGTAATTGCCCACGCGCACGATACTCACCGAGCCGCTGAGTCCGTGACCGATGGCGTACTGCGCGGCCTTCTCGCCGACTTCCCGCGCCTCGCGCTGGTCGGTCTCGCTCACGCACCCGAGAAAACTGCGCTGAATGTAGCCCAGCGTATCCGCGCGCACGCGCTTGATCGAAGTGCCCGACTTTACCCATTCGCTCAGCATGTCGCCCAGCGCGCCCGTGCCGCTCAACTGCACATTGCCGTGTGCGTCCTTCTCGTTTGTGAACTCCGCGGCAATTGCCTTGCCGCTCGGCCCCACGATGCCCTCTGAAACCGCGATCACGCAACGGCCATACTTTTCATACTGCGCCTGCACATCCGCGAGAAACTTGTCCTTCGTCAGCGGACGCTCCGGCAAATAGATCAGATGCGGACCGTCATCCGGATACTGCTTCGCGAGGATTGATGCCGCCGTCAGGAAACCGGCGTGCCGGCCCATCACCACGCCGATGTAGACGCCCGGCAAGGCGCGGTTGTCGAGATTCACGCCCGCAAACGCCTGCGCGACATACTTCGCCGCGCTGCCAAACCCTGGGCAATGATCCGTTACCTTCAGATCGTTGTCGATCGTCTTCGGCACGTGAATGACCTGCATGTCATATCCAGCGCCCTGCGCCGACTCATAGACGATCCGGCAGGAATCCGCGCTGTCGTTCCCTCCGCAATAAAAGAAGTAGCGCACGTCATGCGCGCGGCACACTTCGAAAATTTTCTTGCAATACTCCGCGTCAGGCTTATCGCGCGTCGAAAGCAGGCCGGAAGACGGCGTCGCCGCGACGTCGAGCAGGTTCTGCGTCGTGCATTCCGTCATGTCGATAAAGTCTTCGTTCAATATGCCTCGAACGCCGTGCAAGGCCCCGTAAATATCTGTCACCTGCGGAAACTTGCGGGACTCGAGCACCGCGCCCACCACACTCTGGTTAATCACCGCGGTAGGGCCACCGCCCTGCGCTACCAACACCTTTCCAGTCAATCCCATGGTCCAATTCTCCTTCGCCGGCGCACCGCGCCGGCCGATATTCTTTAGCGCGTGTTCCCGGTAGAATGGCCGGGTCGCACAGATCCGATAAGTATAGCGATGCCTTAGCCGGCCTTTCCATTCTGCGGCGGTTGTAACGGGGAACTCGTTTTGGCGTCGTGGTATACTTACGCACAGAGCCGAGATCGCCGGCGGAACGCTCGAATCTGCCGCGCTCGCGAAACCGATATGTGGAAGGCACTATGAAAATAGACATCCACTGCCACTCAGAGCAGCATTCCCCCGATTCCCGTATTGTTCCCAAGGAATTGATTCAGATGGCCGAGGCGGCCGGGTACGATGCCGTGTTTCTAACGGATCCCGGCAAGGTGTGGTCGTCGCGCGAGTTGGCCGGGCTGAATGAGATGTGCGAGCGGTTGCGCATTCTGCCGGGGATTGAAATTGCGCTGGCGGACGGCAACACGTTGTTGGTCCTCGGCGCGGACAATCCAGTTTACGAATCGCTCACCACGCCGAGCGAGGTGTTTGCCCAGGCCTGTGCCGACGGTTATCTGACCGTGCTGGCGCACCCGCGCGAGCCAGGTCTGCCGTTGCCGCCGTATAGCGCGCTGGCCGATGCCGTCGAATCGATCACTTGTCACCATCCCGACGCGGCGGACTCCGCGGCAGCGCGCGCGTTTGCCGTTGAGCGCAAGCTGGCGGAGCTGTATGCGTCCGACGCGCGTGGCTTGAACTACCTGAACCGGTACTGGATCGAAACGCTGGAACCTTTTGACACGGTGCAGGATTTCCGCAATCTCATCATCGCGCGTCGTTACGGCAACCGCATGCGCGAATCGAACGATGTCATGCCACCCGTCTACAAAGCGGGCACGCTCGCCGAGCTGGGCGAATCCGACATGATGGCGCTCTACATTCAGCCCACGGTGCAATCAATCAATCCGTAGGAGTGCGTTCGCGCGCCGAAGTCCCAGTCGACACCTCTTTGTCCCAGGTCTCCTGCCGCCGGAGTAGATTTCTCGCTGTGCGTCGGGATGACGCGTGGGTGAGGAATCCAGTCTGTTTCTAGTGACGGAAAATGTCACAGAGAAACAGTTTGCGACAAAAAATGTCACGTACCTGCCTGGGTCTCGCTTTTTCTAATCGACATAAAACAATGTGAATCAACATCTTACAGAGATAACCCTCCTTTGGCACGCGGGTTGTGTATGGCACTCCGGACAGTTTAAGGGATTTCGGTCCGGTCACACACACCGGGCCGTGGAAATCGAAAACACCTCAGGAGGGTACACACGATGAAACTGCGCAAGAACTCAGGATTTACGTTGATCGAACTCATGATCGTGGTTGCAATTATCGCCATCATCGCGGCAATCGCAATCCCCAACCTGCTCCGCTCGCGCATGAGCGCAAACGAAGCGGGCGCGGCCGGCGCAATGCGCACGATCTCGACGGGCGAAGTGGCGTTTCAGACTGCCGCGTTCGTTGATGCCGACGGCGATGGCGTAGGCGACTACGGCACGCTTGCCCAGCTTGCGGACCCGGATGGTGGTGGCGCGACGCCTCCGTTCATCGACGCGGTCCTTGGCGGCGGCAACAAGCACGGCTATGTGTTCACGGTTGCGGTGACGAACGGCGCGGCGACGACGCTTCCGGCGTACACCTGCACCGCGGCCCCGGCAGCGGCAGGCCGCACGGGCTACCGTCAGTACTTCGTTGACGAGTCCGGCGTGATTCGCTTCACCGCCGACGGTACCGCGGTCAGCGTATCGTCCGCTCCGCTCAACTAGGAATTGCACATAGCTTCGCGTAAGCGAAGATTGCGCGGCGGTCAGCCTCACCGGTTGGCCGCCGCGATTTTTTTGTGGAGTAGTGATGGAGACTATTGCGTTTCGCCAGGATTCACCGACGATGGCAAGTCGATTACGAGAACAATCGACTGCGAATTACGCGCGCCAAAGAAAGTACTTAAGTTGACGCGAACTATCTTCCTGGATTGAGCGGTAGTCGCGTTGCAAACGTCACATTGCCGTTGCCTGCTGATTCCAGCGTTAATTCACCGCCGTGGGCACGGGCGATTTCCCGGGCGAGGCTGAGTCCGAGGCCCGCGCCGTCTACGCGGCGCGTTCTTGCGTCGTCCACGCGAACAAAGCGGTCGAAGATCCGCGGTTGTTTGTCTTCAGGTATCGCACCGCTGTTCGACACGCGCAAGAGAATTACGCCATTTGCGTCGCAGTATTTCACCGCGTTGTCCGCGAGGTTTTGCAGCAACTGTTGCAGCAGGACGCGATCGGCGAACACGGCGACATCGTTTTGGATCTCCGTCTTTACGGAAGCGTTCTGCGCGGTTATTTCGATGTCGTCGACAAGTTCGCGCAGCATCGCCGAGAGATTGATACTCTCCGCGTGCACGCTCAATTGGCCCGCGTCCGCGCGCGCGAGCAATAGCAGCTTCTGCGTAATGGATTTTAAACGCTGGACTTCGTCGAGCAGACGCGATAGGACCACTTGCGTATCCGGCGGGGCGGATTGCAGCGCCTGTTCAATTTCGCCTTGTAACACGGCGAGTGGTGTCTTGAGCTCGTGCGCAGCGTCCGCGCCGAATCGCGCCGCCTGCGCAAAGCTGCGTTCCAGCCGCTCCATCATCTTGTTGAACTGCGCGATGAGCTGTTGAAACTCCGCGGACTCACCGGCATCGGGCACGCGCTGATCCAGGCCGCGCGCGGTGACTTGCGCGATCGCGCGGCTGATGCGAGCCACCGGGCGCATCGCACGCGTCGCAAGGTACCAACTTCCCACCGCAATCAACAGAAGCGCGAGCGGAAACGCCAGAAGGAAACTCGTGCGCGCGCCGCCGATACGCGCGGCGTACCCGGTCAATTCAACGGCAATGGCAAACGTGACTTCCGGATCGCGGAATACCGCGACACGCCACGCTTCGCGTTCGCCGTCCATCGTGCGCGCGCCGAGCAACAGCACAGGCCTCGGATCGGGCGGGGGACCACCAGGCGGACCGCCGGGCCCGCGCCGTATTTCACCGGCTCCGGGTGGTGGCGGGGGACGTCGGTCGCGCCGATCGCGCGGCGGGCCGGGCCCGTCTCCCGGCGGGCGCAAGGCATCCCTTGGCGGCCCGTGTTCGAGGTGCATGCCGCGCGGCGGCAAATGCATTTGATCCGGGGGCGCCGGAAACTCCGGCACGGGGTCCGTGAAGGCGTGGTCGGGAATTTCGGGCACAGGCCGCAAGGTATCGGGCCAGCGCACACTGCGATGCAGCAGTTTACCGTCCGAATTGACCACCAGCATGACGACCTGGCCGGTGTCTTCTCCGAATACAAACTGCAGCGACTGATCCACCTGTGCCCAATGCGAGGGATCATGCGGGAAGAGGAGGTGACGCTGCGCGATGTCGCGCAGCGAATCGTCGACGCGGCCCAGGGTGGACCGTTGCACCATCTGCCATGCCCACGCGGCGAACAACACCAGCACAAGACCGGATAGACACGCGGACAACAACGCTATGCGCACGCGAAAGGATTGCAGCATTCGCATGGGTCACGCTTTCTTGAAGCGGTAGCCGACACCGCGAATGGTTTCGATGAGCGAATCGCCCGCGGCACCGAGTTTCTTGCGCAAGCGTTGAATATGAACGTCCACCAAGTTTGTGTTGGGGTCGAAGTCGTAGCTCCAGACATGTTCGAGAATTTGTGTCCGGGTGAAGACGCGCCCCGGCGAGCGCATGAGGTATTCCAGCAGTTCGAATTCGCGCGAGGTGAGCCGAATATCTTTACCCGCGTGCGTGACTTCTCGCGTGACGAGATTCACCACCAGTTCGCCCGTTTGCAGCACAGTGAGCGTCTGCCCGGTCGATCGGCGGCCCAGCGCATGCAGCCGCGCAATGAGTTCTTCAACATAGAAAGGTTTGGTGAGATAATCGTCCGCGCCGAGGTTCAGGCCCTCGACGCGCTCATCCATCGCCGTGCGCGCGGTGAGCAAGAGCACCGGTACGGCATTCTTTTTCTCGCGCAATTGCCGCAGCACGCTGAGTCCGTCGCGCCCCGGCAGCATGATGTCCAGCACGACGACGTCATAGGCCTGGGACGTCGCGCGTTCGAGGCCATCATTACCGTTCTCGCACGTGTCGATCGTGAAGCCCGCCTCCTCCAGTCCTTTTTTTACGAACTGAAGGATGCGCTTCTCGTCTTCAACAACCAGGACTTTCATGCGCGGAGTATAGCATCGGGATTCGGCCAGCCATCATTACAGAAAGTTAATGTTTGCGCGCGTAGGGCGTTCATTTTTGCGTGGCACAGTTCACGCAGAACAAACGCCTACGGGCGAAACCCTGAAGGAGGGCACGAGTCATGACCGAAGTAAACAACTGGTTGCCAAAGCAACTCACGCGTGTCGCCGTTGCGGCGCTGGTATGTGCGGGGGGCGTCATCGTTACGCCGGGGATTGCACAGGCGCAAGACACCCCGCCGCCTCCGCCACCGAGTGGCGACGCAGCACCGCCTCCGCCGCCGCCTCCGGGCGATCGTGATTCGGGCGAATTGCCGCCACCGCCGCCCCGCTTCGAAGGACGGGAAGGCGACCGCCCGTATCCCGGACGTGGTCCCGAAGATGGTGGACGGCGGCGTCCGGATGGTCCGAGGGGTGAGTTTGGCCCCCCGGACGGTGGTCCTGGCGAACATCGCGGGCCGCGCGGTCCACACGGTGATGGTGAGATGCGACGCGGTCCGGGCATGCCGCCGCCTCCGCGCTTTGAAGATTTCGACGCCGACAACGATGGCAGCATTTCGCGCGCAGAGTTTGACGCGGCGATCAAGCGGGGACCGAAGCATGGCCCTGGGCACCACGGCATGCGCGGCCCCGGACCGGATGGTGGTCGTGGCCCCGGTCACGAGGGTGGACATGGTCCTGGACCACGCGACGGCAAAGGTCGCGGCGACGCACCTGGCCCAGGCCGGGATCTGCCGCCGCCTCCTCCTGGCGAATAACTTTCGTTGAGCAACGAGTGCCGGCGTCACATTCACGTGACGCCGGCACTCGCTTAAGAGAGAGTGTCTTCTTTGGACTGCGGTAGCCCGCCGCGGCGGGCTACCGCTTTGGCTTACGACGATTTCGAATTACACCAACGACCCAGCCCCAAACGCTGCGCTGTCCGAAGCGGACTCTGATACAGCAACTCCACCAAAGAGGCGCTTTGTTGTTAGACCAAATACTCTCGCAGGATGACTTCGACGCGTGAGCGGTGGTCGCCCTGAATTTCCACGGTGCCATCGCGGGCGACGCCGCCTGCGCCGCATTTCTTTTTCAGCAAGACCAGCAGCGCTTCGGCATCGCCGTGTACGTTTGCGATCACGGTCGCTACTTTACCGCTGGGGCGTTTCTCCAAGGAAATCGGCATGCCTCCTTTGCGCGTTCGGTGAATGGAGAATGGCGCGTTAACCTTGGGACGCACAATTTCGGCAACAGGCTTAACGGGTTCCGGAGCTGACTCGGGCAATGCGCTCTTAAGTTCGGCGAGCGCGCCGAAGGGATTGTCGGTGAGGGAACGGCCGTCGCCGGATTTGTCTTCCAGTTTGTTTTTCATGCCAGAGACTTTCGCGGTTGAGCTTAGAGGCGCTAACGAGAACTATAGATTTGTGTTGGCCCTTGTGGTGCATGCGTTTTCGCCTGTCAAATATACCGTATGCAGCCGAGACGGCTGCACCACAAGCCCTCGATCAGTTTTTGTTGGAGCCTCTTGGTCAAAATGAGAACACGCCGCACGTGCATGGCACGTGCGGCGTGTAGGAAATCAGAACGCTGCGACTTAGGTCCACCAGCGCGCGAACATGTCGATAAGAGCATATTCGGCGGGGAGCAGCGCACGAAATATGAAGCTTGCAAACGCGCCGCCCTGAAGCAATGCATAGATGATGAACATGATTTTTTATCCTTTAAAGTAGTGATTCGTAACTATTCGGTCGTGCCATCGCCATCGCCATCGCCATCGCCATCACCGTCGCCATCACCGTCGCCGTCACCTCCGCCGAAGAAGCCCTTGTAGGGAATGTTTTCGCCAAGGTCGAAGACAAACTCATTTATGTTGACAAAGGCTCTGAAAAAGTTGTTCGTGTAGATGAGAATCGTCTCGTACTTGAGCTGTTGGACTGTCTGAGCGACCACGGGCATTTGCGTGATTGTTTTCAAATGGGATTTTGAATTCTGCATTTTTTCTTCCATTACGGGTTAGGTATGAATTTCCGGCCCCTCAGCATTCCACTACGCCTCGCCGGTACCACCTTGGTCATCATCGTCAAAGAACGACCAAAAAACGCCAAGCGATAGGGAGTTAAAGAACAAAGCTCCGAAAACGTTCGTCACCCCGTCAGTAACGAGCGTAGACATATCTTGCTTAAACTCTAGCTTCGAAGCATAGCTGGACTTCGCCTTTGAAGGGCGGCGCGAAATTGCCTTTGTGTGCTTCATCCCCTCGATGCCTCCCACTTGGCTCGGTGAGCCGTTGATGGTGATTGTGCTCCGAACCCGGCGATCAGGGTCGCACACCACGCATTCGTCAACCGTTTTTCTTTCCACACGCTGCACGTCAGCGCGCGGGCATCGTTTCCCAGGCCCCGCGAAACGCTGTCCAACACACTCGGTTCCGCCACTTAGGACGGTACGATCCGGTGGGCCTTCTACTATACACCCGAAGTGGCGGTTCGTGTCAACCGTAGATTTGGCGGATTCCGCAGTTACTCGTCAAGATCGAACTTGCCTTAGAGTATGGGCCCGGCGACCTCGGCGAGGCGCCTGCCCTCCGGGGTACTCTCGAAGCGTTTAAAATTCTCGACGAACATCTGGGCCAGTTTTCGGGCCGTGGCGTCGTAGGCCGCTTCGTCGTGCCAGGTTTCTTTTGGGTTCAGGATATGCGAATCCACATCGTGGACCATTTTCGGGATGTGCAGACCGAACAAGGGCATGACCTCGTACTCTGCTTTCGAGAGGGTTCCGTCGAGGATTGCGTCGATGATATGGCGAGTTTCGACAAGGCCCATGCGATGGCCCACGCCATAAACGCCGCTGGTCCACCCCGTATTGACGAGGTAGGCTTCCGCGTGGTGCTGCTCCATCTTTTTGCCCAGAATCGTGGCATAGATGGTGGGGTGCACGGCCAGGAACGCTGCGCCGTAGCAGGTGGAGAAGGTGGCCTTCGGTTCGGTGACGCCCAGCTCGGTACCGGCGACTTTGGCGGTGTAACCGCTCAAGTACTGGTACATGGCCTGGTCAGGGGAAAGCTTCGCGACCGGCGGCAAGACGCCGAAGGCATCGCAAGCCAGGAAGATGATTCGATTGGGGTGCCCGCCGCGTGAGATGGGTTTTACAATATTCTCGATGTGGTACATCGGGTACGAAACCCGTCCGTTTTCGGTTTTGCTGATATCGTCGAAATCCACCTCGCCATTCGCGAGAACGCGCACGTTCTCGAGGAGCGCATCCCGTTTGATGGCGTGAAAGATGTCCGGCTCGCTGGACTCCGCGAGGTGGATGGTCTTCGCGTAACAGCCGCCCTCGAAATTAAAGACGCCGTGATCGTCCCAGCCGTGCTCGTCATCGCCGATGAGCAAGCGGTGCGGATCGGCGGACAGTGTGGTCTTGCCCGTGCCCGACAGGCCGAAAAACAGGGCGGTATCGCCTGCTTTTCCCATATTTGCGGAACAATGGAACGCGCCGATTCCCCGCAGTGGAAGGAAATAATTCATGATTGTGAAGATGCCCTTTTTCATCTCCCCGCCATACCAGGTGCCGCCGATGACCGTCATGTGTTCGGCGATGTTGAAGGCGGCGAAGACTTCAGAACGCAGGCCCCACTTGCCCGGATCGGGACAGCTCGTCTTGCTCGCGTTCAGAATGGTCCAGTCCGGTTTGAACGTCTTCAGTTCTTCTTCGGTGGGGCGGATAAACATGTTCTTGCAGAAGTGAGCCTGCCAAGCGACTTCCGCAACGATTCGCACGGACAAACGTGTCTCGGGATTTGCGCCGCAAAAACAATCGACGACATACAACTTCTTGCCGTTGAGTTGTTCGACGGCGAGTTCCTTGACGTGGGCCCAGGTTTCCACGCTCATGCGCTTGTTGTTCGATCCCGGCGTATCGGGCCCTGCCCACCAGATGTGATCGCGGGAGGTTGGTTCATCGACGACGTATTTGTCTTGCGGCGAGCGCCCTGTGAAGCGGCCGGTGTCTACCGCGACCGCGCCAAATTTGGTTTCGATGCCGCGTTCCAGTTTTGGCAAGAGGGGATCGGTCTCGTGTTCGAACAGCTCTTCGTATGAAAGGTTGTAATACAACTCCGACCAGGACGTAATTCCGACAGATTCCAGGTTCAGGTTTTTCGGCACAAACTTCGTGGCCGGGCCCATCGCGGTACTCCTCATTTCCAACCGGTACTGGGTTCGAAGTGTAACAAATTGAGCGGTTGCTTTGCCGTAGCGCAGTTGTTAGCATCTTCAAACCGGATTCCCCGCATACGGCGCAAGCTGCGCAAAAGAGGAGCACCATGGGCGAACTGAAGAATCGTGTTTTCACGAGTGGCGAAGTAGCGCAGATCTGCGGCGTTTCGCCCGACACGGTATCGCGTTGGTTTGACATGGGTCAGATCGAGGGCTATCGCCTTGGGCCCGGGGGTGATCGGCGCATTCCGTACGACAGCCTTCGTCAGTTCATGCTGCATCACGGCATTCCGCTTGATCGTTTGGAAGAAGGCGAGCGCCGTGTGTTGGTGGTTGACGACGATCCCTATTACCTCGATGTGATTCCTGCGGCATTGACCAAGGCGAGCAACTATCAGGTCTTCGTCGCATCGACGGGATTCGATTGCGGGGCGCTGGTGGCTGAACACAATCCCCACCTGATTATTCTCGACATCCATCTTTCGGATATGGATGGGCGCATGGTGTGCGAGCGGGTGAAGTCGCGCCCGGAGACGAAGAATACGCGCATCCTGGCGATTTCCGGTTACATCGATGATGACGAAGCAAAGATGCTCACCGAATATGGCTTCGACGATTATTTGAAGAAGCCATTTAGCCTGGTGGCGTTGAACGAGAATGTCGAGCGATTGCTGAACCTGCCTGCATCGAAAATCGCGAGGCCCAAGGGCCAGGCGTAGCGCTTTGAAAGCCAAAGCGGTAGCCCGCCACGGTGGGCTACCGCAGTCCATAAGTGGGTTAGAGCAGCGTGTATGACCAGTCGAGGGGTTTGCCGTTTTCGTAGGGCATGACGCCGTGAAAGGTTTTTTCTTCGGCGCTGAAGACGAGCGGAAGAAAATGTCTGTCGCCTTCCCATAGCGGCAAATCAAGAATGCGATCGATTGCAATCCATTCAAGCGTGCCTTCCTCGTTGTCTCGAAAGGGTTCGCCGTCGTATGCGTCGATGCGAAAGATGAATCCGAGCCAGTGCTCTCCGTTCGGGCCGAAACCTGGCCAGCTAATGGTTCCGCGCAGTTTCATGTCGGTGCATTCGATGCCGGCTTCTTCGCGCACTTCACGCTTCATGCAGGCCACTACATCTTCATCCGCGTGCAGTTTGCCGCCGAGCCCGTTGTACTTGCCGAGATGCTGGTCCGACTCGCGCTTGTTGCGATGCACGAGCAATACGCGCGTGCGGTCGGCCGATATGACGTATCCGAGTGTGCCGACGATGGGGGTGTAGGGCATGACGCTGCGAACGGGTCAGCCCAACAGCTCGAAGAGGTGTTGGGGCTTTTGCACTTCGCCCTTGGTGACGACTTCGTAGAGTGTCGGCGGGAAAACGACCTGTATGGGGCCTTGGCGCTTGCCTTCGAACCATTCGGCGAACTGTTCTAGCCCGACGACCGCGGCTTCCCACACCGGCAGCCACATGTGGGCGCAGGCTTCCTTGAGTACGGCGGCACTGTCGGTGTAGGTCCACGAGAGTAATTCGATGTCGCGTCCCGGAATTCGCCCGGCGCGCTGGCAGCCGACGCGAATGCTTTCGGCATCTTCCGCTCCGCTTGCGTCGATGAGCGCGGTGACATTGGATTCGATGAGCAGGCGATACGTTCGATTTGCGAGATCATTCGCTCCGAACGAGGCGCTGTGCACCAGTTTCGGATCGTAGGCGAGCCCCGCGGCGTCCAAGGCGCGCATGTATCCGCGCAAACGCTCGACACCTGGTTGATATCCTTCAAATCCCTTGAGCATGGCGATGCGCGAATGGCCGCGCTTGATCAAGTACTCGGTCGATTGGTAGGCCGCGAGATCGTAGTCGACCGTTGCGCAACTGCATTCGGGAAACGAATCAAGCCTGCCCAATGCGATGTACGGAGCGCCCGATGCGTGAATGCGATGCACGGTTGTATCGTCCGTGCTGAGGGGGCCGCAGAGCACACACCCGCTGAAGCGTTGTTCCCACAGTCCGCGGGCGTAATCCGCCGGTCCGCGTTCGTAGGGGTTCATGTCGAAGCAGAGGTATTTGCCCTTCAGGCCGAAGGTCTGATAGAGCTGCGCGAAGAGCCGTGTGAAGAACTGCTGGCTTACGGGGACTTCGTCGATGCGGGCGGGGATGACGACGCCGATGCAGTCGCGCATGGACTGGCGCATGGAGCGCGCGCCGAGATGCGGGTGGTAGCCGACTTTTGCAATAAACTCGCTTACGCGCTCGCGGGCTTTTGCGCCGACGCCGGTTTCACCGCGAACGACGCGACTGACGGTCTTGACGGATACACCAGTCGCCTCCGCAATATCGCTCATGGTCCAAGTGCGCGCGCCATTTCCCCCGTTAGGCTGCGACAACGATGTCTTTTTTCCATCAACTGCCGAATGTGTCGAATCCGAAATAGCCACAATGCGCACCCCAACCTAATCCAAACGTCCGCACCCCTAGCATCAGTCTAACGCTGTTGCCATATATTGTCAAATAATGCCGTGTAAGCGCATGAGAGTAAAAGATTTGTGGTCTATAAACCTTCGCCCCGTGGGGGGAGTCCTATACATTGACAGAATTCGCAGTCTATGTTATAACGTTGCCTACGACAACCATGTCGTAGGTGACGCTTCGAACTTACAAGGCTTGGCGTTTCTGGAGTCGCTCGGTGGTTGACTGTTTTCGACGACCCCTGCGGTGAATTGTCTTGTGGGCCGTTTTTGCGGTCGGTGGGGCACCTTGGGGAAATAACATGAGGTAGGGAGGCTGCATTGATGAAGAAAAAGGGATTCACACTGATTGAGCTGCTGGTGGTGATCGCGATTATCGGTATTCTCGCCGCGATTCTCCTTCCGGCGCTCGCACGTGCGCGTGAAGCGGCACGTCGCGCGAGCTGTCAAAACAACCTGAAGCAGATGGGCATCGTGTACAAGATGTACTCGGGCGAAAACAAGAAGGGTATGTATCCCGACTTGGGTATCAAGTACATCCTGCCTCCCTTGGGCGATGCGCCTCCCGCAGGCCGTCTGCTGTTTGACTTCGGTCCGACGGTATTCCAGATCTATCCCGAATACATCACGGACGGAAACGTCTTCGTGTGCCCGTCGGATGGGGTCAACTCGGCAGATGACTTCACCTCCTCCACGGGCGGTGTAAGCCTGTTCGGTTCGCTTGCTGCCGGCGTGACGGCAAAGACAGGCCGTGGCTGCAGCCATGGTGGTACCTGCGCACGCGCGGTTGACAACAGCTATGGGTACTTTGGTTACGTGCTGGATCGCTGCGGCGACACGCACCCTACGAATGCAGTGGGACCGTTGTTTGCTATCCTGGTTGGCGCGGGCCTTGTAAGTCCTGCGGACGCACCTCCGGCGACGACTCAGGCCTCTTCACAGGCGTATGACGTGTTGTTCGAGATAATCGTAAACCGTGCGCTTCCGGCATTCATCGGCAACGACATTCCCGCGTTCAACGCGGCGACGGTCTCGAACGTTGAGGTGAATCCGGGTAACGGTAACGGCGGTACGGACACGGTCTATCGTCTTTCCGAAGGTGTCGAGCGCTTCCTGATCACGGACATCAACGATCCGACCCGCAGCGCGACCTCTCAGAGTTCCACGTACATCATGTGGGATCGCACGTCGACGGCCGTCAAGACGTTCAACCATATTCCCGGCGGTTCGAACGTCCTGTACATGGACGGTCACTGCGAATTCATTAAGTACCCGGGTGCCGCCCCGGCTGGCAAGAACTTCGCCGTACTTGACGGCGCGCTTTCGAGCGGCGGCGACGATTAGAAGTTCATTGTAGTTGTCTCTCAGGACACGCTTGCTCCCCGGGGACGAAAGTCCCCGGGGAGCACTTGTTTTAATTGGCTTGGCTTTCGTGAGGCATTTCGTTCAGGCCGTAGTCCATGCCGCGGCCAGGAGGCCGGCCAAACCCCATTTGCGAATGCCCGCGCTGGAAAACATGGTCATCACCAATTGAACTCGAATACTTGTCCATCCAACGCGCGGTTGCCCGCGAAGGCATGCATGGTCAGCGCCATGCCATCCGCGCGGAATCGCGCATCGACCCAACCGATAGGCTGATCCGGCGTCCAGATGTGGGCGGCCGTGGGCAAATTGATGGTGTGGATGCCTTCGCGTTTGCCGATTTCCCATCGGTGGGAGTGGCCGTAGAACAATGCCTTCAAATGGGGAAACGGCTTGGCGAGATCGAACAGGCGCAGAATGTCGAGCAGATCGTTGTCGCCATCGCCGATGGTGTGGTGAAACATGAGGATGGCGGGGCGGTCTGCGTTGGCTTCGAGGTAAGTCTTCAACCATTCGCGCTGGGCCTTGCCGAGTAGTCCCCCGCGCTGCCGCACGTAAAACAACGAATCCAACAACACGATGCGCACCGCCGGATGTTCGATGATGGTGACGTGTTTGTCTTCGACCTCGGGCCGTTCGCCGGGCAAAGTCTTCACCATCTCCATGAAGTTGTCGCGATTGTCGTGGTTGCCCAAGGCAATGTACATGGGCATCGCTTCGGTGACCGGTTGCAACACATCCAGCAACACCGCGTAGTCATCCTTCTCGCCGGTCAATTGCGCGGCGTCGCCGGTGATCACTAGACCATCGGCGTTGGTAGCAACGAGATCGGACACGATGCTGGTCAATTGCTCGAAGGCATTGAAGCCGCGCGCGCCGGGTTGCTTGTCCGCGGGGATGTGCGTGTCGCTGAGCAGGGCAAGGTGCAACCCGGATTCGTCCGCGCAGGCCTCGTATCCGAAGACTGTTGCGAAGCCACCCAATGCGGCAATCTGCAAAAACGAACGGCGAGCCATCGGGGGCAACACAGCAGCAGGCATCGGACATCTCCTCTTTGCGTCTCCGTTTTGAAAGCCCAGTATAGGCAAATCCCCCGAACCAGCCAAAACCCCCGTGTGGCAGACACCCCAGCCTGCCGTCTTCCGCATGTGGCCGTGTACGCGACTTTCAAGAAGGCAGGCAGGGATGCCTGCCACACATTGCGACAACCTCTTTAGTGACCAGATCTCCTCGTGCACTTTTCAACCACAAAGTAGAATCCCCGGCTACCGGAACAGTATTATCCGACGCGTGATCGGCATCGCGAAATGCTGACCGGGGGACAATGGACAAGAAAACACGTACAGAAACGGACATCCGTACCAAGTTCATCACGCCCAATATCATATATTGCGAAATGCGGGGCGCATCGGGATAATTGAGTCAATGTGGTTTACGCGCCGGTTGCGGGCGCTTGCCATTAGGAACTGTTTGCCGTGAAAAGTCGTAAACGCATACTCATCGCTGGAGTCGCGCTGGCACTCGTGCTTGCTGCCGGCCTCGCATACAAGCAGGGCGCGGACGCATCATTCTACGATGGGTATGACGCGGCGTTGCCTTTGGCAACGGAAGTCCGCGGCACGGAATCGCGCGAGGGATATTCGCGAATCGATTTCACGTTTCAGGGGCTGCCGGGCATGGCCGTGCCGACGCTGCTCGCATTGCCCGACGAAGAGGACGGACCATATCCGTGCATCATCTTTCTGCATGGCATCGGGCAGAGCAAAGGATTTCTCGACGAGATCGCGATGTACTACACGCGCCATGGATTCGCAATCGCCTCATTCGATCAATACACGCGCGGCGAGCGAAAACTCACTACAAAGAACCCCATCACGCAGGCCCTTGGGTTGCGCAAACGACTTTCCCTGAACGTGATTGAAACGCGGCGGCTCGTGGATTATCTGCAAACGCGCGACGACATTGCGCCGGACCGAATCTATCTGATTGGCGCGAGCTTTGGCGCGATAACGGGATGCACGGCGGTCGCATTCGAACCGCGCATTCCCGCGGCGGTGATGACGTATGGCGGCGGCGATTTGGATTTGCTGCTCGCAAGCGATGCGGCGATTAAGGAACTGGGAAAGTTTCACGGCTTGGCGACATCCATTGTGCAATACATTACGGCGCCCGCGGATCCCGTGAAGTACGTGGCGCAGATCGCGCCGCGTCCGCTGCTGTTTCAAAACGGGGAACACGATCAGCTCATACCGCTTGCTGCGGCACGGGCGCTTGTCGATGCCGCGGGTGAGCCCAAGAAGTTTACGCTTTACGACTCCGACCACGTGGGAATGGATGAAGCGCAGACGATCACCGTGCTTGAGGAAAGCGTGGCATGGCTGATCGAGCAGGACAACAAGATCACGGGCGCGGCGTCTGCTGCGGCAACGAAAAGAAACACGCGAGAGGCAGTGCCCGCCGCGATATCGCAGAAGTCGATCGACTCCCCTTCCAGCGCTTCGACGTGATGGTGACGCCCGAAGTCGTGAGCGTTGCTTATGGTCGTCGCAAGCCAAAGCGGTCGCCCGCCGCGGCGGGCTACCGCAGTCCATACAAGATGAACAGTCCGAGGAAGCTACTTCAGTTTGCGGATGCTTCTTCCTGACTTTTTGCGTACAGGTCGGGATAGTTTTTTTGAAAGCATTCGGGGCATAGTCCGTGGCTGAGTTGCACGTCGGCGTTTTGCATAAGGTAGTCTTCGATGCGACGCCAGAGTTCTTCATCGTCGCGAATGCGATGACAGAACATGCAAATGGGCAGGATGCCTTGCAGCCGTTTAATGTGTGCGGCGGCGGCCTCGAGTTCTTCGACGCGGTTGCGAAGTTGCTGTTCGAGATCGATCACGCGTTCGCCAACGCGCACGCGCGCGAGCAGTTCTTTTTCGTCGAATGGCTTCGTGACGTAATCGTTCGCGCCGGCCGTGAGGCCTTCGACAATGTCCTCCTTGCCGGAACGCGAGGTGAGCAGGATGAGGTACTTCGATTCCGTCCCGGCGTTTTCGCGTGCGCGCTGGCAAACTTCCGTGCCGGTCATGCCCGGCATCATCCAGTCCAGAATTCCAATCTTGGGTGAGTCCTTGGCCTGAAGGGCCTCCCAGGCCGCTACCCCGTCGTTTACCGCCAGTACGTCATATCCCAAACGATTCAAAACCGCTTCCAAAGCCTTTCGGGAGAAGGCGTCATCCTCCGCCACCAAAATCCGCATGCGTCTACTCCAAACCAGCTAACTTCCCGAGAGAGCATAGCACGGGTGCGAGGGTGGAATCCCGCAGTTTGGGTGTTGGGTAAAATGCGCTGGGAAACCGGAGAATAGCCAAATCCACCACTACTTGGTAAATGATCGTGTCGGGATTGGAAGACCCCGGCGCGATTATGAATCATAACTCATTGAAAAATAAACACTTAACGTTCTGGGTCGACTCTGGCACAACGGTTGCTCTCCGATGTCTGTTGCTTGGCGAATTCAACGAATCGGGAGCTCGGTCATGTCGGGGACGCACACAGGATTGGACGATGCGCGCAACTTTGCGCGGGTGGCTTTTAACAGCCGCATTTCGTATCAGCATGGCGCGGGAGACTCCGGAATGGCGGTGGCATCGGACGTAAGCCGAGGCGGACTTCGGTTGCGCATGGGTCGCTACCTTCGCCCGGGAACGCACGTGATGCTGCAATCCAAAGAGGTTCATGCCGACGGCAAACCTGTGGAGTTGAAAGGCCGGATTGTCTGGTGCGCTCCGGAGAAGAAAGGGCACCAGTTCGCCGCGGGAGTGCGAATCATTTATGACGAGGCGGTCGCTGTCATGGGAATATCGGCGATGGTGAATTACGCGATTGCCGCATCCGGGTTGCTCGGGCCGCAAGCCGCCGCCGGTCAAGCGCGCGCGGCATGGGTTGTGCAGCGGTCGCGGGGCGGCGCAGGCGCGCAAGTTTTGGCAGGAAACGTTTAGAATCAAGGGTCTAAGGAGCTAGTATCATGGGCATCTTTACACGCGTACGCGACATCATCAGCTCGAACATCAACTCGATGCTCGAGAAGGCAGAAGATCCCGAGAAGATGATCAAGTTGATGATTCGGGAGATGGAAGACACGCTCGTCGAGGTGAAGGCCTCCTGTGCGGGCGCCATGGCGACGAAGAAGAAGATACAGCGCGAACGCGAAGACGTTGTGAAGCGCGAGCAGGATTGGGGCGCGAAGGCACAGCTTGCGGTGGACAAGGGCCGCGAAGATCTCGCGCGGGAAGCGCTCATCGAGAAGCGCCGTTTTCACGAACGCGCCGAGGCCATCGATCGCGAGTTGGCGCAGTGCGATGGATTGGTCGAGCAGTACCAGCAGGACATCGTGCAGCTTGAAGACAAACTTTCTTCCGCGCGCGAGAAGCAGCGGGTATTGGTGCAACGGCATGTGCACGCGCAGAAGCGGCGCCAGGCGCAGGAAAACATCCGCCGTAACGAGACGTCGGACGCGATGGTGCGGTTCGATACGTTCGAGCAGCGCATCGAGCGCATGGAAGCCGAAGCGGACCTTGTAAATTTTGGGCGCAAGTCGGTATCGCTGGAGGAAGAGTTCGCCAAGCTTGCGGGCGATGAGGACATCGAAAAGCAGTTGGCGGAGTTGAAGGCGAAGAAGCAGGGTTAGTTTTCGGAGCGATCGGACCACACGCATGCATTTCACACGCACACGAGGGAGCGCGCAGATGCCGAACGAATATCGGACCGAACGACATACCGATCGTGAAGAGATGTTCACGGTCGGCGAAGTGGAGGGTATTCTGCGGCGCGCGCTGAACCGCAAGCGCGATTCGGGCGAGATTACGCGCGAAGAGCTGGTGGATACCGCGCGCGAGTTAGGCATTGATCCACGCGAAGTGGAGCGGGCAATTTACGAGCAGCGCAAGTTTGGCGAGATTGAATCTGCCCGCGACGAGTTTCGCGCGAAGAGAAAGCAGGAATTCTACGGCCATCTGAAGACGTATCTGATTATCAATGGCGCGTTGATGCTTATTAACCTGATGACGGGCATCGATACGCTCTGGTTCTTTTATCCGATGATTGGCTGGGGCATAGGACTCGCGTTTCATGCCTCAAGTGCGTTCAATCCAAGTAAGCGAGATATCGAAAGCGGCGCGCGGCGGATTATCAAGAAGCGCGAGCGACGCAACCGCGATTTTGACTAATAGGCAGAAAGGGGCATGGACATGATGTCGGGAATATTCTCCGTGATATCGGCGATACTCTTCGTCGCGCTCATGGTTGTTGCGACGGTCTTTCTGCCGGTGTTGTTTTACTTTTTTGTGTACGCGGTGTGGTTGCTTGCAGTGCTGGGCGTGCCGCTGTTGATGGTGATGGGCCTCGTGTGGTTGATTGGGCTGCCATCGTCGATCCGCGCGCGACGGAACGACCGGTATCATAGTCGCGGCACGCTTGATGTAAACCGCGGGCTGGCGCATATGGAAAACAGGCTCGACAATCTCGAGGTCCTGATGTTCGATCGGCGGATGCGATAAACAGCCGCGGCATGGCGTGGGGCGCACAGCGCCCGACACCGGATAGCCTGGCTGAAGAAGGGAGCTTGTGATGGATGCTGGTGTGATCGCGGTGATGATTCCCATCGTTGGAATACTTTGCATTTTCGGCGTGATCGGACTTCTCATTGTGTTGCGCATCGTGCGCACGATCTTCGGCGCGAACGAGTCGGGCAATCGCGAGAGCAACGTCGATGAAGCGAAATTGATTCAGGACATTTACCACGGCCTGTTAAAGATGGAAGAGCGTGTCGAGGCCCTCGAAACCCTGTTGCTCGAACGCGAGAAGAAAGAGGTATAACGATATGGGGCACGATCACGACAGCGACAGCGATTACGATGTCGATCGCAAACGAGACTACTACAAGCGCGGGCGTGGCCCGCGCCACTACAGGCGTAAGCAGAAAGACAGCAAGGCGCCCCAAGCCGATTGGTGCGAGGGACGCCCCATATACCGGTCGCGCAACGGCGTAATTTTCGGCGTGTGCCGCGGCGTGGCGGAGTACCTGGGTTTTTCCGTCACCGCGTTTCGCGTGATTACCGTCATTGCGACGATCATGTTTGGCTTCTGGCCTTTGGTGATCGGCTACATCATTGTGGCGCTTGTCATGAAGCCGGAGCCGGTGGTGCCGTTTGAAGAAGAATCGGAACAGGAGTTCTACGATTCCTATGTAAGCTCCCGTTTGATGGCGTTGTCGCGCCTGAAACGCACCTTCGACAATCTCGAACGCCGCATCCGCCGCATGGAGAACCTCGTGACCGCGCACGAATACGATTGGGAACGGCGCCTGAACGAGCGCGGATAAGCGCCGGACACGCCCGAGCATCGGGTGCGTAACGGGAGCACTTAGCTCCGCTCGAACCAATACCCGGGTTTTCGCTTGTCATGTGCGACGGCAATTACCTGAATGGCGGTATCGATTTCACTTATGAACCGCCGGGCCGCAATGAGACTGCGTTTTTGATACCAGGCTCGCGCGCCATTAATGTCCAATTCCGCTTCTGGGTGGACACGAACCCGCATTTCTTACCGCTTAATGAACATCGAACCGAAACGTGGAACGTTGACGCCGTGAGAAATACTCGCGAGCCCTTTGGCTATCGGGTTTATCGCGTGTGCGTTTGAATAATCCGGGCTAACGCCTCGTTTCGGCATCAAGTTTCTGGGTAATTCTTTCGCGAATCACTTCCCAGGGAATCGATGCTACAGACCCCGCGTCGAGTTCTGCTGCGCGTCGCCGAATTTCTGCTTCCCAAGCCGCTTCCCATCCGTCGTCACGAATATCGTTGATCGGGCTAAGCAACAGTCCAGCCAGCGTGACCCGATCTGCTTCGTCGAGATTCATGGCGCGGTCGAATACATCGTTCTTTGTAATACTCATGATTCAATCTGATCACCATCATCGGCGGGGTGCCATAGGAGTGGACATTTGGAAAAGCGGCGTGCCGAACCCGGAACAAATTGCCGGGATACCGAATGTTGCGATTTAATCATATTTCCGCTTTACCCCTGCCACAATATATTGTATACTCGCCTTGCGCCAATCTTAGATATTGGTGTCGATAGGCTCGTGGAGCACCAATCTGGTGCTTTACGTGCCCGGTTAGACTCTTCCGGGGCCGCATTTTGGCGGCAATCGGGGTTTTGAATCTAACTGTAGTATTTAGAAGGGGTTACAGCCTTTCCGGACGCTGGTGGAGCCGCATGAGAATTGCATTTTTGGGGACGCGCGGGATACCGGCGAATTACGGCGGGTTCGAGACGTTTGTGGAAGAGGTGGCCGTGCGGCTGGCCGCAAAGGGTCACGACGTCACGGTTTATTGCCGGAGTACGCACTACGGCGAGCAGTTGGAGATGTATAGGGG
>CALEZK010000107.1 GCA_937928585.1 uncultured bacterium
GGCAATTCCTGCTCTATGGTGGTCTTCCTGCGCGGCATGGGAGGACGGCTTCGCTTCGTAGCGGTGAATTGAATCGGCGCGCGCTCCTGCGTGGCAACCGCTGTGGAAAGTACGGGAAGCTCTGGCTGCTCTACGAATGGTGAATCGTCTTCCTCCACGTCACCTTCTTCTGACCCGTCTTCATATTCTTCAAGACCTTCCTCGTCGTATTCTTCGTCGTCAGCCTCGAGCTCGTCTTCCGTTTGCGAGTTCGTCGTCCAAATCCGAATGCGTTTGTCGTCGTCCTTCGTTTCGACCGCCGCGATTTCCACTTCGTCTTCGAGTTCGTCCTCTGCTTCCTCAACGGCGGGACGCGCAGACTTCGCTTTCACTACCGGCAATTCCCGGTCCGCGAAGCGACCAAGAACGATTGGCGCGACATCGTCGGCAATCGGCGCGGCTGCGGGCGTCGCCTTCACGTTGCGAATCTCGCGCCGGCTTTCCCAGGCGGACTTCGCTCCGCCGGTCAACGCGTTCACAAAGGAAGCAACGGTTGCCGCTGCGAGTTGCACCGTCGCAAAGACGCCGACCCGCACTCCCTGCAATAAGTGCAGGAACAAAAAGTCGGAGGTCAACAAAATGCCGATCAGGCCAAGCGTGCAGGCGATAACATTGGAACCCACCACGCCAAAGGTTTTGGATAAAAATGAACCGAAGAATCCGCCGACAATGCCCCCGGCGTGATCGCCGCTCGCTGTCGGCGTGATATTCATGTGTAACATCGCTGCTACCGCAAACAACAACAGGAGCGCGCCACCAGCGCGCGCCATCAGACGGTCAAAAGGATGGTGGCGCAGCATCATCGCGCCCCAGACGAGGGTCAGAAAGTACAAAACGTGTACCGCTCCGCCAAAAACGACGCTGCCGATTCCCGCGACTATCGCGCCGGGCTTTCCGAGGAGGTTGGAGATTTCCGACATGCCTTCGATGGGGCGGCGGGCTTCAGATTTGTAGCCGTCGGTGACAAGGGCCAGAAAAAGAAGAATAGTGAGAGCGATCAGAGCGATGCCAACAATTTCATTGATTCGCTGATGCGAATTCATTGTTGTACCGCGCATACAACCCCTTCCTACTTCCGAGCATACATGCCCCAAGCTGTTGGGAGTGTAACAAATGAACCCCAGTATTGCAACTAAATATTGTGTTCATAATTGGCAGAAATCAACTTATTGTACAAGCCTGTCACTTGCTTTTAAGTGATTTTGTTTGCAGAGTCACAATTAAACTGTCTATAATTTCAGTATAAATCGCAAATCTACCAATTGCGTACTCTCCGAATCGACCCCACTCTCTTGTATCGGTTCACGTCGGCAACTATTGACAAAACTGTTTGCTAATTATCCCGCCCTCGCTTAGCCCCCACGTTTCGCTCCAAAGCCGAAATTGACATCAAACCAACCCGATGACAGAATGAAGCGCAGGTCAACCGGGCAAGCTGTCTTAAGTCACTGAAAGTTTCGGTTCGATACCGTCGGAACGGACGGTAGGTATAGGGACACGCAAGAGGGTTTCCATGAGCAACGACGCCGCGCTCCAGGAAAAGCAAATCGAGATGGCCAAGGAACTGCTCTTCTCCGGCGAGCGGCTCCCCAGTTTCGCCCAGGGTCTATTCATCGGCCAGTTCGATCATGCACGCGTCTTCCCCTTCCCCGAGGTCAATGCTGCAGAAAAAAATCGTGCGGAAGATTTCTGCAAACGTCTAAATGATTGGATGGATGAAAACGTCGATGCGGACGCGATCGACCGCGAGGCTAACATCCCCGATTCGGTTGTCCGTGGCCTCGGCGATCTTGGCGTGCTGGGCTGCACCATCTCAAAGGAATACGGCGGCCTCGAGTTCTCGCATTACGCCTATTGCCGCATGGTGGAGGAAGTCGCCCGCCGCTGCGGTTCCCTAACCCTTTTTATCAACGCACACCAAAGCATCGGCATGAAAGCGCTGCTGCTCTATGGTTCGAAGGATCAGAAAGATCGCTGGCTGCCGCCGCTCGCGCGCGGTGAGATCCTCGCGGCCTTCGCACTCACGGAACCCAACGCAGGCTCCGACGCCAACGGCGTCGAGACGCGCGCCGTATACGATCCGGCGCGCAAAGCCTACGTCGTAAACGGCAAGAAACAGTGGATCACCAATGGCGGCATAGCCGATATCCTCACGCTGATGGCGCAGACGGAAGTAGACACGCCCAAGGGCAAGCAGGATCGCATCACCGCTTTCCTCATCACGCCGGACATGCCGGGCTTCAAGGTCACCGACGTCGCGCTTGAGAAAGTGGGCATGCGCGGCACAAAAACGGCCAAACTCGAGTTTGAAAACCTTGTGGTCCCGGAGGAAAACATTCTCGGCACGCTCGGCGGCGGGCTGAAAATTGCCCTCAATGTGCTGAACTTCGGGCGCACCACCTTTAGCGCAGGCTGCACGGGCAACTGCAAGGACATGATGGAACGCGCCATCGCGCACGCAAAGTCGCGCCATCAGTTCGATAAGCCGCTAGCTGCATTCGGCCTTATCAAGGAAAAAATCGCAACGATGGCCGCACTCACCTATGCCATCGAAGCGTCCACCTATCTCACCGCAGGCCTGCTTGATCGCGGCGAGGAAGACTTCAAACTGGAAACCGCGATCATCAAGTGCTTCGCAAGCGAAGCACAATGGAAGATCTGCTACGAATCCATGCAGATTCTCGGCGGCCGCTCGTTCTTTACCGATCAGCCTTTCGAGCGTTACATGCGCGACGCACGCCTCAACACGATTGGAGAAGGCGCGAATGAAGTATTGCGCACCTTTCTCATCGCTGCCGTCGGCCTTGGCGATATCGGCCTCAAAGTCGAGGGCATGCTGGAATCGAAGAACAAGATCGGCGGATTCGGCAAACTGCTAGGCTTCGGCGCGTCCAGCATCGAGCGCATGCTGAAAACACCGACTGTCCCCGTGAAATCCGCTGAACTGCGTAGCGAAGCCGATCAACTTGCGTCTTCCACGCGCCGGTTCGGCATTGCCGTCATGCGCGCACTCGCCACGCACCGCAAAGCCGTGCTGGAAAAACAAATGCTCTGCAACCGCATCGCCGACTGCGTCATCGCGCTCTACACCGTTACCGCCGTCATCAGCAAACTAGACTCGGATCTCTCCCGAGCAAACGGCACGAAAGACCGCCTCGCAAACGATATCGCTGTTGCGAAACTGTATTGCACAATGGCCTTCACAATGATTGACCAGTCGCTCGAAACGTTGTTTAAAAACGGTGACGATCAGTTCGAAGCAGTATCCGATCGATTGACGGGCCAGACCTAGTATGTTGCGATTATTAATCATTGATTTTGTCCACGCCGTCCATTGCGCTCAATGTCTATGACGAACGCCACACCGTCCGCCATCCGCGCGCTGACCGATGAAGTCCTCGCCCAGGAAGCCGCTCTGCGTGAAGGCGGGGGCGCCGCCGGACGCGAGCGGCAAAAACGCTTGGGACGCCTCACTGCGCGCGAACGCATCGCGCGACTCATTGATGACGCAGACCAGTTCTTCGAACTCGGCCTTTGGGCCGCGCACAAGATGTATCCCGATGCGGGCGATGTTCCTGCCGCAGGTGTCGTTGCCGGCATAGGCTCGATCCATGGCCGCCCTTGCCTCATCGTCGCAAATGACGCCACCGTAAAAGCCGGCGCCTTCTTCCCGCAGACCTGCAAAAAGATCATCCGAGCGCAAACAATCGCATTCGAAAGCGCAATACCCATCATCTATCTCGTCGATTCCGCGGGCGTCTATCTGCCCATGCAGGACGAAATCTTCCCTGATCAAGATGACTTCGGCCGCATCTTCCGCAACAATTCCGTCCTATCCGCTGCCGGCATTCCGCAGATCGCCGCGATCATGGGCAACTGTATCGCGGGCGGCGCGTATTTGCCCGTCCTTTGCGACAAACTATTAATGACGGAAGGCAGCGGAC
This sequence comes from uncultured bacterium, assembly GCA_937928585.1. Lineage (GTDB taxonomy): Bacteria > Hydrogenedentota > Hydrogenedentia > Hydrogenedentales > SLHB01 > JABWCD01. The sequence continues at coordinate 3,984 of CALEZK010000107.1, forward strand.
TTTACCTGGCGGGGCCCGCCCTTGTGAAAGCCGCGATTGGACAAGTCGTCGACACTGAAGACCTCGGCGGCGCGGCGATGCATTCACAAGTCAGCGGCACAATCGATTTCCGCGAACCAACGGACGAGGCCTGTCTCGACCGCATTCGCTCCTTGATCGACTTGTTGCCGGCGGAAAAGTGGCAACGTTCTCTCACGGGTATCGCGCAGGCGACAACCCAAAAATCGCCGGACGCACTCTACGATATCGTCAGCGTGGATGGACGCAAAGAGTACGACGTGCGCGATGTGATCGCGGCCATTGTCGATTCGGGCACGATGCAGGAGTTCAAGGCGGAATACGGCCAAACCGTGGTAACCGCATACGCAAAGATAGGCGGACACGCTGTCGGCATCGTCGCGAACCAGCGGAAGCGCGTCCAATCGAAAACCGAGGGAGTGCAAATCGGCGGCGTCATCTATTACGACAGCGCAGACAAGGCCGCCCGCTTCGTAATGGAATGCAACCAGACCGGTTTACCGCTCGTGTTCCTCCAGGATTCCGTCGGCTTTATGGTCGGTCGCGATTCCGAGCACGCGGGCATCATCCGCTGCGGCGCAAAACTCGTTAACGCGATGTCCAACAGCGTCGTGCCGAAGATCACCGTTGTCATAGGCGGATCCTTCGGCGCGGGCAGCTACGCCATGTGCGGGAAGGCATACGACCCGCGCTTCCTCTTCGCATGGCCAAACGCCAAGTACGCCGTCATGGGCGCGGACCAAGCCTCCGGCACGCTCTTCGACATCATCAAGAAAAGCGCCGAACGCCACGGCAAAGCCTTCGACGTGGAAGAAATCAACGCACTCCGCGAGAAAGTAAAACAAGGCTACGTCGAACAAACCGACGTACGCTACGGCGCCGCCCGGGGCTGGATCGACGCCATCATCGCCCCCCACACCACCCGAGACGTACTCATCACGTCATTAAGTCTCGCCACCGGCAAAATGCCCCAAGCGCGCTACCACACAGGCGTGCTGCAAACGTGACAATCCGCAGAATATTCGAATGAAGCAAATTCAAATGCGGATTCGATGTTCTTCCGTGCAATCTGTGTAATCTGTGGCTAAAATTCCCCCCATGCTTCGAATAGGCAACGCACAAGGCTTCTGGGGCGACTCCGTCGACGCGCCGGCAACATTGCTGTCGCAGCAACCGGACCTCGATTACCTCACGCTCGACTATCTCGCTGAAGTCTCTCTCAGCATCATGGCCGCGCAACGCGCGAAGGACCCGTCCCTCGGCTACGCGCGCGATTTTGTTGATGTGGTGAAATCCCTTGCGCCGCTGTGGCAGGCAGGCTCGACGTGCAAGCTCATTGCAAACGCTGGCGGACTCAATCCGCGCGCATGCGCAATGGCCTGTGCAGACGCCTTGCGCGAAGCCGGTTGCACCGGAAAACGCATCGGCATTGTTTCCGGCGATGACGTCCTCCCCATTCTCCGCGCGCGCGCAGGCGAATCACAGTTCACCAATCTCGACACAGGCGAATCCCTCGCGACCGTGAGCGATCGCCTCGTCACCGCAAACGCATACGTCGGCGGTGCGCCAGTTGTCGACGCATTGCAACAAGGTGCAGACATCGTCATCACCGGGCGCGTCGCTGATCCCTGCCTCATCGCGGGCCCCGCCGTGCATCACTATGGCTGGTCCTGGGACGACCATGATCGCATCGCAAGCGCGCTCGTCGCAGGCCATCTCATCGAATGCGGCACGCAAGTCACCGGCGGCATTTCCACCAACTGGCTCGACGTGCCCAACGCCGGAAACATCGGGTTCCCCGTAATTGAATTGCATGACGACGCCTCTTTCGTAGTCACCAAACCAAACGGAACCGGCGGCTGGGTGAACGAACGCACTGTCAAAGAGCAACTCGTATATGAAATCGGCGATCCCGGCGACTACATCACACCGGATGCGCGCGTTTCGCTTCTCTCGCTTAAGCTTGAAGACTTGGGTAATGACCGCGTCCGGGTGCGTGGCGTCAAGGGCAATCCACCGACTGATTCCTACAAGGTCAGCGCCACCTATCGCGATGGCTACTGGGCGCAGGGCATGCTCACCGTGTTCGGTCGCGATGCCGAGAAAAAGGCCCGCCGTTCAGGCGAAATCATCATTGAACGCTTGCGCAACGCTGGCATAGTGCTCGAAGCGCATAACATCGAATGCCTCGGCGCGGGCGCATGCGCCCCCGGCATACTCCCCGAGCCGGCCCTGCTTGAATGTGTGCTGCGGATCGCTGTCCGCGACTCGCGCCGCGAAGCAGTCGAAAGATTTTCAAAGGAACTTGCACCCCTCGTGACCAGCGGACCCCAGGGCATCACGGGGTACGCCGCCGGCCGGCCTCGCGTAAGCCCCGTCTTCGGCTACTGGCCCTGCCTCATCGCTGTCTCTTATAC
>CALEZK010000108.1 GCA_937928585.1 uncultured bacterium
ACTCCAAAGAGTGGAACGAAGCGCTAGATGCGCTTGGTGCCTCCAACGTTTCGATGGTTTTTTCACCCAACGAAACGCCCGAGAGCAAGGTCTACACAGTTGCCAAAGGGGACACGCTGACGACGATTGGCATCAAACTGAATACGACGATGGGGATGCTGATTCGCGCGAATGGCCTTACAGAAGATGCGCGATTGAATCTGAATCAGCGCTTGAAATGGACTCCAAAAGACTTCCGAATCGTCATTGAACGTTCCAAGTGCCGATTGTTCGTGTTGGACTCGGATGGCATTTTCAAACGTTACTATTGCGGTCTGGGCAAGCCGGGTCACGAGACGACTATCGGCGTATACAAAATCGGCAACAAGGAGAAGGACCCTGTCTGGCACAAGCCTGGCGAGGGTCCGATTCCGGCGGGTGATCCGCGCAATCTGCTGGGTACGCGCTGGATGCCGCTGGTACCGGTCCAGGAAGGCTTGCCCAAAGACCTGGGGATCCATGGCGCGCCCGACCCTTCGACGGTTGGTTCGTTCACGTCCAATGGATGTGCCCGCATGAAAATGGAAGAGGTAGAGGAACTCTACGACCTCGTGGTGCGATCGACACCGGTTCAGATCGTAGAGTCGATTGACCCCGCCACCATCAATGCACTGGCAATCGCGCAAAATTAGTTTGGGATCCGAGAGGGAAACCTAACCTTGGCACGTTATTCCATTGAAGAATTTGTCTCCAGGACCGCTCAACAAGAGCGCGGTCAGGGCGTTTTTGAAATGGAAAACGAGCGCATTCTCGAAATCAACCTTAATGGCCCGATCTGGACGAAAACCGGTTCAATGGTGGCATATCGCGGTGCGGTGACTTTTACGCGGGAAGGCGTGCTTGAACATGGTGTCGCGAAGCTGCTGAAAAAAGCGGTATCCGGAGAAGGCACGCGACTCACCAAGGCGGATGGCCGTGGCAAGGTGTATTTGGCGGATGCCGGCAAGAAGATTTCAATTCTGCACCTTACGAACGATACGATTTTCGTGAACGGAAACGACATGCTGGCGTTTGAAGCGCAGCTCGACTGGGACATCAAGTTAATGCGCAAGGTGTCCGCCATGCTTTCGGGCGGTCTCTTTAATCTTCGCTTACAGGGGACCGGGCTGGTCGCAATCACGACGCACTACGATCCGTTGACGCTGACGGTTACGCCAGACTCGCCGGTGTGTACGGATCCGAATGCAACGGTAGCGTGGTCGGGAAGTTTGACACCATCTTTTAAGACGGACATCTCCCTGAAGACATTCTTCGGCAGGGGCAGTGGCGAATCGATCCAGATGGAGTTTACCGGACAGGGATTCGTAGTAGTGCAGCCTTACGAAGAGGTCTTTTACCAAGGTACGGCGAGCCCAGCGGGCTAGACTGGCCCGCGGGCATTTCCCACCGTTTCTTACCGCGTCAAAGCCCAGTTTTCGACGGTGAATGCGCACAAGCGGCGGGCTATGCAGACTCGCCGCTACCATTTTGATGGGTACATCTGTACACTACGAGGCCGCTATTAGCCAATTGAGGGGGAGATACCTTCGTGCGTACGAAACCGTTATACCTTGCCGTAGTCATGATGCTGCTCGCCGGTTGTCACACCATAATGCGCGTAGCGCCGGATTATGCGGATTTGCCGGTAGATGACCTTAAGCAGATCGCGACCGACATTGAGCGGGCAATACACGAGCAAAATCGCCAGCCGGAAATTACCAATCGGGGCTCCATTGTTGTCGAGACTGATGCCATCAAGCAGGCGATACGTTCGCGCGCGGCGCGGGCCCATTTGATTGAGGCGTTTCTGGCAACCGGCCATCTGGTCGAGGCGAACAATGGGTTGGTAAACATACTGCGCACGCGGGAGTACAAGAATTTTGGGACCGGCCGGGAACGGGACCGAAACGCCCAGCTGGTGCTTGAAGAGAACAACAATCGCTGGATGCTTTACGAGGGTATTTTGAACGCAAGCAATCTTTCGCCCAAGTCTTTGCCGGCGGTCCAGCGGATTTTCTTTGATGCGCGGTTAGCTTTCCGCGCGGACGGCACGAAGTACGAAGATGAAAATGGCACTGTAGTTGTAAAGGGCGGCGCTGCCGCCGCTCCCTAGCCGGTCCATCGGTGACAGCAATTACAACCCATAGCGCGATGCAGAGCCGCGCCCTGTTTATTAAGCGATGAGTACATCGGACGATAGCGCAGTTCCCCGCAAGCTTTCCGTCATCATTGGTAGCTTGGTGATGAAGAATCCAGTTACGGTCGCGTCGGGTACTTTTGGCTATGGCGGCGAGTACAGCCAGTATTTCGATATTGGCCGGCTTGGCGCGGTTACAACGAAGAGTCTCTCCTTAAAACCCCGCGCGGGAAACAAACCGCCACGGCTCGTCGAAACACCGGCGGGG
>CALEZK010000109.1 GCA_937928585.1 uncultured bacterium
CGACCGGAACGTCGCCGAGGAAGGGGACTTTTTTGGTGTCGTTGCGTTCGGCCTGGCCGCGAAAGAAGCCGGCGCGATGGAAGTCGGTGCGGAAGACCTGGTCGCAAAGGTTAGCGGCGGCTGGACCGACTTCGATGTCGCCGTTGCAGCTCCCGATATGATGGGCGAAGTAGGTAAGCTCGGTAAGGTGTTGGGTCCTCGCGGTCTCATGCCCAGCCCGAAGGCCGGCACCGTAACGCCGAAGGTCGGTGACGCCGTCCGCGAAATCCAAAAAGGTAAGATCGACTTCCGCGTTGACAAGAACGCCAATATGCACGTTCCAGTCGGCAAAGCGTCGTTCTCCGCCAAGCAGATTGAAGAGAACGCCGCGATCGTGATCGGTGCCGTTGTGAAAGCGCGCCCAAGCGCGTGCAAGGGCACCTACCTCAAAGGGTGCACTATCAGTAGCACCATGGGACCCGGCTTCCGCCTGGATGCCGGTGCGTTGGTGGGACAGATGGGCAAGGCCTCCGAATAAGCCGGATTACGGCAGGAGTGAGAATCCATAAATGAGCCGCTCAATTCTATTCACATCCGAGTCTGTAACCGAGGGACACCCCGATAAGGTTGCGGACGCCGTGTCCGATGCCGTACTGGACGCGATGCTGGAGCAAGATCCGAATAGCCGCGTTGCATGCGAGACACTTGTCAACACGGGCATCTGCGTCGTGGCGGGCGAGATTACATCAAGTGCAGTAGTCGACATCCCGGCATCCGTCCGCAAAGCGATCACCGACATTGGGTATCGTGGTGGCGACTCCGGCTATGATGGCGGCTCATGCGGCGTCATCGTAAACCTCGACAGGCAATCACCAGACATTTCGCAGGGCGTCACCGCAACGAGCTCGCACGAGCAGGGAGCGGGCGACCAGGGCATGATGTTTGGCTATGCCTCCAACGAAACGCCGGAACTCATGCCATTGCCGATTTCCCTGGCGCACAAGCTGGGCAAACGTCTTTCCGAGCTTCGTCACAGCGGTGAACTGCCGTGGCTTCAGCCGGACGGCAAATCGCAGGTAACGGTGGAATATGTAGACGACAAACCTGTTCGCGTGGACACCATCGTTATTTCTAATCAGCACTCCCCCACCGTCTCGCAGGAAGAAATCAAACGGGAAATCATCGCGCGCTGCATTGAGCCGACGATCCCAAAGCATCTTGTAAATGGTTCGATCAAGTATCACATCAATGCGACGGGACGTTTCGTAGTCGGCGGTCCTGTGGGCGATAGCGGTTTGACGGGACGCAAAATCATCGTCGATACCTATGGCGGCATGGGGCGGCACGGCGGCGGCGCTTTCAGCGGCAAAGATCCGTCGAAGGTTGACCGTTCAGCGGCTTATATGGCGCGCTATATCGCGAAGAATGTCGTTGCCGCGGGCCTGGCGGATCGTTGCGAAGTACAGCTCGCTTACGCCATCGGCGTCGCGCAACCGGTTTCGATCAATGTCCAGACTTTCGGCACGGCCAAGATCGACGACTGCAAGATCAGCGCGATTCTCATGGAACATTTTGATTGCCGCCCGGCAAGCATTATCTCGCTGCTGGATCTGAAGAAACCGATCTACCGGAAGACGGTGGCATATGGTCACTTTGGCCGTGAAGACCAAGGCTTCAAGTGGGAACTGAAAGATCAGGCAGACGCGCTGCGCAAGAAGGCGGGTTTGTAGTCAAACGCTTAATGTAGTCCGGAATTCAGTAGCGCCTGGTGGTCAAGCCAGGCGCTACTTTTTTATGTGCCTTACTCAGAATTTAACGAAAATCTGTTTCGTAAAAGTTACTTCAAGGGACGGAGCAGTCGTCGACTGCACATCCGGCTCTGCAAATTGCGCGGATGCATGCGATTCGAGCGCACTTTCGTTTACTTCCACAGGCGCGCCCTTCCATACATCAACGATGACATGTTCGCCGCCGCAACGCCACGCGCTCACTTCAATCGAGAAGTTGCGTTGGCCGGATTCAAAATAGATGTTCCCCGTGTAGACGGTGAGTGCGTCCTTCATCTCGTCGGATTCAACGCGAGCGCGCACACCACCAAACGCAATCAACTTCACGTTCGCCCACTCCACGCCGGCACGCTCCATCTCTACGCGGAGCGCGCGCAACGCCGCGGTTGCTTCCGCTGCATTGGCGGTCGTCTCAGCTGTAACTCGACCGAAGACTTGTTGCTCTTCGGCTTGCACCAGACGCTTGCCCCGATCGCTTTCCGCGCAGGCCTCTAAAGCCCCCGCCCCGTCGCCACTGGCGAGACCAACTATGAACGTCTTGGCCATTCGTTCAAGGGAACGCTTTTCACCGCCAAAGAAACCCGCCCCCGTCACAAAGGTACCGGTAATCGCGCCGATGCCCGCAAGCAAGACGACAACGGCAACGATTCGAAGCGCCCTAATTCCGGCGCGGGGCTGCGCACGCCGAATATACAGGGGCGTTCGATCGCTAAATACATCCTGCTCGAACTCGAGTCTCTTACCGGGTGTGAATGACATGGTCTTTGTGTATCTGACGCGTTTCGTCTCGCCGGATTACGGCTTTAGCCTAGGGTAGCGCAGCATGGCGCCCGCTTCAAGCAATTTATACCATTAGTTGGGGGTCTCCTGTCATATATCCCCAAAATAGGGGATAGGTTCCACCGCCCGTTCGCTACCCGAGTTTTAGCCTCTTTCGATTCCCGCTTGCGTTTCCCCCTGCACTGCTGCATTCTTTGGCTTACGAGGGCATTTCGGGCGAATCGGGTCAAGAGGGTGGAGTCGGTTCTATGCGCAAGTTCGTTGGGCTATTCCTTGTCATTCTAGGCATTGTCGTCGCGACGACTGTCTTCTCGGGTTCGAGTCGAGCGTCGTATTCCAAGTACCGAGATCTCGGCGCGAAGTACGC
>CALEZK010000110.1 GCA_937928585.1 uncultured bacterium
GGATTGAATAAACTGTCTGCGATTGATCGAACCTTGGCTCATGAAAACTGCCTTTGTGTGAGCGGCCGCACCCGTGCCGCGATAATGCTAATCGTCCAATTTGTCGCCCGCTTCGTCTTCCTCGGCGAGCTGCTTCCGCTTTTCTTCAAGTGTATATCGCACCGTTGGCTCATAAATCGCCTGAATGGGCATCAGCACGTTGCCCGCGTTGCCAGAGCCGCTTTTGTGCCAGTAATAGATCCATCCGCGCCGTTCCATCCACAGCAGGAGCTGGTGGAGCGCGAAAATGGCTGCGAGAACTGCAATGCCCAATGCGATATAGCGACCGTTCACCCGCGCGCTTCCGTGCCGTAATACGCTTTGATTGTTTGGTGAATGCTGTCTGCGCTCGCGGAAACGGGATCTACGCCCTTGCCGGTTGCGTGCTCGATGTCTTGTATCGCAATGAGATCCATTGGGTTTGCCATGGCGAGAATAAGGCGATCATCTTCGAGCCGCACCGGAATGCAACTGTGATGCGTGGCAAGGCGTTCATTTACAAGGCGCACCGCGGAAGGATCCGGCTCGTCGCGGTCGAGTCTGACGAACGGCACGCGCGCCTGGCTTGCGAGGACCTGCGCGACGGCATCGGATTCGGTATACCCCAGCTCAATCAGGATCGAGCCGAGCCTGCGCTGCGGCTGTTCCTGTTGAATTGCGAGCGCGCGTTCGAGTTGCGCCTGCGTGAGCACGCCCGCTTCAAGGAGGATTTCACCCATGCGCCTGCGCCGCCCCGCGCCGTCGAAACCGGTAATGTCGAGATCGATGATTTCCGGCGTGGCAATCTCTTCGAATGCGCCGCCGAACGCGGTGGCCTGCGTCACGCTATCGTTACGCGCATCACCGCGCAGGCGATGCACTTCACCGCGAAGCCGCGCGAAATCACGTTCGAGGCGCGTCCACTGTTGCTGGGTTGGACCGCCGGTCGATGCATTGGCGAGTTGCTGTTCGAGTCGCGCGATGCGGTCGCGCTGCTCATCGATGAGCGCGCGCAATTCCGCCACGAATTCCGTTTGCGACGCGGGTTCGAGGCCTTCAAATGACGCCTGTTGTCCCATTGCGTGGATGGAAAGGTTCTTCAGCCCGCGCACGTCTTCTTCGATATTGGCGAAAGCGTTTTCCAATTCGGAAGTTCGGGTTACGGCTTGTCGGGCTGTTTCCGCGTATTGCCGTAGCGATTCCTGCAGCGCCGAAAACTGGGCCTTCCCGGCCTGAAGCGCCGCGGTGACTTGCTCAACGTCGTACTCTTGATCGGGCCGTTCGCTGAGCCGCGATCGCGCCGAAGCTACCCGCTCGGAAAGCTGGCTGTGCGTGCTGGCAACTTCCGCCGCCCATTGTTCGAGGGTGGATTCCAATCGCGCGAACACGGCATCCGTTGAAGTCGACATACGTTTTACTCTCCAGACGCGGCAATCCCGTCCGCGTCATTAACGCCCACGCACGATTGTAGGAGCGGCGCGAGGCGCGATCAAGAGGCCGCGTGGGCAATCTGCTATACTCCACGCCTCAAGCCTTACCGTGGAGAAAGTCCCATGCCGTATTTGTTTCGTTCTGCAGTGCTCTTGTTACTTGCCTTGGGGTATGTTGCGCTTCCCGTCTTGGCAGCAGGCGCCAAGAAAGAGGATCCGCAGATGGAACCTCGCCTCCTGCCCTGGAACCTGCGCGACCACTATACCTTCTCGCCCGAGGGCTACGATTTCATCTACGGCGGCGACAACGGCCAGTGGTCTCTGGAGAAGAAGGGCCTCGGCTTCCTGATGGACAAAGTGAACGCCTCGATTACGTTTGCCGATGGCAAAACGGTGGAAGCGGCGTTGCACGGCGTGGGCACAACGGTGCGGCAAAAGCATACCGCTGAACTAGGGCCGGGCATTGAATACATCGTAAACATTCCGGCGAAAGACGGGTTTTCCTTGCGGCATTCGCTTGCATATCACAACGAACACCCATTTTATCTCGTACGCCTTGCGTTGAAGAACGAAGGCACGACGCCGCTCGAGGTCTCGCAGATTAGCTCCGTCATCATTCCGCCGGGCAGCCTTAAGCAGCTCGGATCCAACGCGACCGTGACGCATCGCCGCGTGCTAATGCACGGCAAGAGCCCCGTGTACTCGAAAGATGTCGAGCCGCATGCAACCTTCATCAACGATCCGGCCAACGGCCTCGTTCTGGGGTTGGGTTCAATCGCGACGGGGCAATGCAAAACGATAGTAGACCTGCAACCCTTTTCGGGCGCCTGGCAGGGATCGGTCACGAGCACATTCGATCCGCCTGTGCGCGTGGAGCCGGGCCAGTCGCTCCAGGGCGATCCGGTCTGGATAAGTTTTACGACATTGACGCAGGCCGACGTGGATCTGTTTTTTGCGCATGCGTTGAAAGATTATCCGAAGTACGCGAAAGCGGACGATGCCCCGCACTCGTGGGTGACGGTGCCGGATGGCGGTTCGTTCAGCGAACTTCAGTCGGCGATCGGCGATTGGTCCGGCGTCGCCGCGGCATTGGTGCCGGTGACGTGGGAATCGCGCGGTGGTTCGCTGGATGGTGCAACGCCGGCGTGGCCGCGCGAAATGCGCGGTGTCGCATCGCAGTTGCGGCAGAATGGCCGCGCGGGAATCACGGTCGATCCACTCGCCGTTGCGAATGGCAATGACGCATGGGCCGCGAAATCCGAAGACGGCCAAATGTGGCTTAACCCGGCAACGGAAGAGGGTATGGCAAACGGCGTCGCGCAAATGAAGAAGGTCGCCGCGTGGGGCTTCGATTTCTACGTTGTCGCGCGCTCGCGCATTCCGAACGAGGTGTTGAAACACTTCAACATCACGCGGTCGCGTGCCGATGCGCTTGCGATTGACATGATGATCGCAGCCGCCGGCGGTGCGCCGGTGTTTGGCGCGTCCAACGGCACGCTCGGCGGCGAACGCGACGAGTGGCTTGATGCCGCCGCGGCCACGGCCCGGCTCGCCGAATATAGTCTGCTGACGGGACCAGTGCGGCTCGATGCCGCGAAGGCGCGCGAGATTAGCGATGAAACCGCGACCGCGATAGCGTTCTGTGGCGCGCCCATCGAAGTCGTGGGGAATCCCACCGAGTCCGCGCGGAAGGCAATTGTCGACGCGGTATCGAAGCGCGATTATTTTGCGCGACCGCTGGAGATCGCGACATCCGCACCGAAGTTGTGGCAGGTTGAAACAACGCCCGGCGGATCAAAAGAGAATCTTGCCATTACCGTCGTTTCGTTTGAGGGCGCGCGCGCGTCTAACGACGGCGATTTGAAAACCTACTCCGGAACGCCAAAGACGACCGCCCAGGAAACTGCGGCGGGATTCGTGAGCAAGCTGCCCGCGGCGCTCGGCGGGCCGAAAAAGGGTGCGCGACGGTAGTCCCGCGCGCGCGGCTAGAAGGTGAATCCGACCGCGAGTCCGACGCTGTTGGCGCCGGCATTGTTGTCGCTGAGCCCGCCATTGGACAAGTGCGAGACCTGCAGTGTCACGTGCCAGTTGTTTTGAAACTGGTACCCGACCCCGCCTTCAAGCAGAAAGTCCATGGTCGCGGAATTGCCTTCGATGTGATTCGTGTGCCAGATCATGCCCGCGCCGGCTTCGCCAAACCAGCCGTTGCGCGCGCCTGCGTTTTGATACACGCGGCCAATCGCGCCAAAACCGCCGCCTGCGAGGGTCTCGCTGGGTTCATCCTGGAGGTAGAGAAACAAGGGATACGCGCGCAACCCGAGAGTGCAACGCGCAAAAACCGGCCATTCGTACTCAATGTTGCCCTTCACCAGGATGTCCCCGGTGCGCGAACGGTTTCCGGAATGGAAACCCGTGGATACAGCTACTTCCGTGCGCCAGCGACCCTCGTCGAAACCGTTTAATAACGTATAACCCGTTCCCTCTTCCGCACTTGTGGTAGAGGGGGTGAGAAACATGGCCATGCCAAGGGCTATAGCCAAAACCGTGAACTTCCGATCGGACGAGCGTGGCATACATCTTCCTTCTTGCGGCAGCGGATCGCCGGATAACACCAAGTTAGCGCACTTTAGCATAATTTGTCAACAATATCTCTGGGCTCTACTGTTGCTTACACAAGTTACAACGCATCCAGAACTTGTTATACTCCATCACTTTCTCGGGTTTCAGTCACGGTAGTAGGGGTCCTTCATGCGGGTTTTGGTCACCGGTGGTGCGGGCTATCTAGGCAATCATGTCGTACGGCTCTTGCTCGAACGCGGGCATGGCGTGCGGGTGTTTGACCGGCTTTGTTTTGGCGACGAACCCGCGCAAGCGCTGGCTGCTCTTGGCGTTGAAATCGTGCGGGGTGACATTCGGCGGCTGGACGATTCTCCCGGCGTGTTGGATGGTATCGAGGGCATCGTGCATCTGGCCGGATTGGCGAACGACCCGTCCTGCGATCTCGACCCCCTCATGGCACTGGACGTCAATCTCGAAGGAACGCGCTTGCTCGCGGTGCGCGCGATCGAGGCGGGCGTTCGGCGCTTTGCGTTCGCTTCTTCCTGCAGCGTGTATGGCAAGGGCGTTTTCGAGATGCTCGACGAGCATAGCCCGACGAACCCGGTGTCGGTCTATGCGCAGAGCAAACTGGATTCGGAGCGGGCGCTGCTCGCGTTGACGAGCGACGCTTTCGAACCCGTCATCGCGCGGCCCGCAACCTTGTTCGGTTGGTCGCCGCGCATGCGCTTCGATTTGGCAATCAATCTCATGACGGCGACCGCATCACGCAATCGCGTCATCAATGTTTATGGCGGCGGCAGCCAATGGCGTCCATTCGTTCATGTGCGCGACGCCGCGCGCGCGTTTGTCGATCTGCTGGAAGCGCCGGCGAAGAAAGTCAGCGGCGAGGTGTTCAACCTCGGTTCCGATAAGAACAACTATCGCATCATCGATCTTGCACACCTCATTTCAGGGCTGGTCGAAAACGTTTCCGTGGAAGTAGTGAAGGAAGATGAAGACCTTCGCAGTTACAACGTGCAGTTTGGAAAGATCCAGCGCACCATCGCTTTCGAACCGGAATGGAGCGCCGAGCGCGGCGCGCTCGAGATTCGCGATTGGTTGCGCGATGAGACTATCGATCCCTTTGCGACGATTCACTTCAATGTGCGGCGGGTGAAGGAGCTCCTGAGCCTTCCCGTGTCCGTTGGCGGAGAACCGGTAGCGCCGCGATTCATTCCGCTGTCGCCGCCATCCATCGGCGAAGAAGAGGAGCAAGCAGTACTCAATGTGCTTCGCAGTGGTTGGCTCACGACCGGTGCAAAGGTGACGGAATTCGAAAAGGCGTTCGCGGATAAGGTCGGCGCGCCGCACGCCGTTGCCGTGTCATCGTGCACCGCGGCGCTGCACGTGTCGCTTGTTGATGCAGGCGTCGGCGTGGGCGATGAAGTCATTACGTCGCCAATCACGTGGGTGTCGACGGCGAACACCGTCGTCAACATGGGCGCGAAGCTCGTGCTTGCGGATATTCTGCCGGACACGCTCAACATCGATCCCGCGGCCATTGAACGCGCCATCTCGCCGCGCACGAAGGCGATCATGCCCGTGCACCTTGCGGGGCAACCCTGCGACCTCGATGCGATCTATGCGATTGGCAAGAAGCATGGTATTCCCGTGATCGAAGATGCAGCGCATGCGCTTGGCGCCAGCTATCGCGGTATCGCTATCGGCAATTGCGGGGGTCCCACGTGCTTCAGCTTTTATCCGGTGAAGAACATCACGACGATCGAAGGCGGCATCGTGTCCCTTTGCGACGAAGAAAAGGCCCACACGCTGCGCCTGCTCGCGCACAACGGCCTGAGCACGCTGGCGTGGAACCGCTATAGTGGTGACACGCCGCCCGCGTCGCCGGAAGTCGTGCGCCCAGGGTTCAAATACAACATGACCAACGTGAGCGCGGCGATGGGCATTGAGCAATTGAAAAAACTGGACGAGTTTATTGCCGCGCGCCGTCGCATCGCGCGCATGTACGGATCGGTGTTGTCCGGCGTCGAAGAGATCGAATTGCCGCGCACCATCGAAGGCGCGGAGCATGCCTGGCACCTGTATATCGTGAAACTGCGCCTTGAACTTCTGAACGCATCACGCGACGCCATTGCCAACGCGCTACGCCAGGAAAACATCGGCACCGGCGTGCACTTCGTGGCAATCCACAAACACCGGTACTACCGCGAAACACTCGGCATACGGGACACCGATCTGCCACACGCGTCCGCGGCGTCGGATTGCATGCTCTCACTGCCGCTTCACCCGCGCCTTACCGACAAAAACGTGAAGGACGTGGTAGACGCGCTCAAGAAAGTGCTCGCCCACGCGCGAAAGTCTTCCGGGCGTTGAGAGTTCTCGGGGCCGCCCAACGCCCCATTTCTCGTTAAGCGGTTTGGAGTATGCGATGCGCGAGGGCAGACTCGCAAACCAGAATGCAGCAGACCTTTATCCCTATGGAATAGAATCCGTCGATGATCGTGCCTGTCGCGCCGGTCATGGGCTACGCGCTGGAATCTCTATGAGAAAAAAATCCGTGTCGATGGTCGCGCCTGACTGACTGGTCATCGCCTGCGCGCGGCACTCGCTATGGGATAGAAGAACGAATGCATAGACATCTCGTCTGTGTTTTCAACACCAGCGGCGGTGCGCATGAGCACCTCTTCCCCGTGTCCCTGTGGTTAGAATTTCCCCCGAATTCTTCGCGTCCTTCGTGCCTTCGTGGTGAATCCTCCCCGCAGCGACTGTACCGCGGCGACCTACAGATTCCCCTCGCTACACGAACTGGCTTACGACGGCGAGGCCTGTTGCGACGGAGGTGAAGGTGTCGCGTTCGAGGAGTTTCTCAGAACCGAAGCGCTGGGCCAGAAGATTGTGCACGGCGGGGATGAGGCTGGTGCCACCGGTCGTAAGCACATAGTCGATCTGCGACGAGTTGACACCGGCTATCTTTTCCGCTTCGTCGATGCTCGCAAACATATCTTCCAGCGTGTGCTCGATGATGTGGGTGAACTCATCGCGGTCGATCTTTTCCGAGATGCGCAGGGATTCCTTATGGATCTCAAGCATCGCTTCCATTTCGTAAGACAGCTCTTTTTTCGCCGCTTCCACTTTACGCACAAGGGGATAGCCGAAGTTTCGCTGGATCAAGGTGCGCAGCGCCCGTATCGCTTCCGGTTGGGTGGAACTTGCCTCGGACGCGATGAGCCAGTTAATGGTTTCTTCAGTGTTCAGTTTGTACAGGTTTTGCCAGTCGATGATCGCGTTGTACACATACATGGGCATCGGCAACTGCGAAGGGCCGTAGCGCGATTTGCTGCCGAGGCAGGGGAAAACCTTCGCGCGGATGATTTCCTTATCAATGGCATCGCCCGCGATCGGCACGCCCGCCACGCCCAGGATCTTGCTCTCGGCAAGGCGTTCGCGCGCGCCGTGACCGCCGCCAAACTCCATGATGCAGATGTCACAGGTACCGCCGCCAATATCGACGACCATGAGACGTTGGCGGTTGTCGGTAAGCACCGCATACTCGACGCACGCGGCAACCGGTTCATAGAAAAAGGTGACGTCCTTGAAACCAACCATGGCCGCCGCGCGGCGCAGGCGCTCCTCGGCAATATCGTCCTCGCCAGGGGTCAGCGAAAAATGCACGGGACGGCCAAACACCGCTGACTCGACCGATTCCCCCGCTTCTTCATCCACCGCTTCTTTGATGCGGCGCAGAATCATGGCAGTGAGTTCTTCAATTTGGTACGTTTCGCCGAAGACTTCCGTGCCTTTGAAATCGCGGAAACGCAGACTGCTCTTCAGCGATTGGAACAAGCGACCCGGCGAGTTCACCTCGACTGTGGCATGCGCGCGCACGGCTTCGCGTTTCTGCTCGCGGTCATCCCGCGGCCGATAGCCCTCCGATTTATCCGGTTCGGAACCGACGTAGCCTTCGATCTCGATGCCAAGATCGACCTGTTTCAGGATAACTTCGCGGTCCACGTTGCGGTCAATGAAGGCGTTAGCCGCCGACCGCCCTACCAGCGTCTCCCCATCCCGCGACATATAGAGCAGGGATGGCAGCGAACGGGGACTGTCATTCTCCGGATCCAGCTCAAGAACCCGAACGCCGTCGTCTGTGGCGACGGCAACGCTGGAGTTTGTAGTGCCGAAGTCAATGCCGCAATGGAGTTTAGGCATGGCGCAATATCCGTGTTCACTTAATTGAAGGACGCTGCCGGGTCTGGCTCGGACCCGGCAGCGCCTGTATACACATGGTTCAAGCCACGCGGTATCTGCGCGTGGCTTCGATATAAAAAGCCTACCACAAAGCACATGCGTTACACCAGATCCTTTGGGCAATTAGGGGCTCGGCTTGGGTAGGGGCGCAAGCCGAAGGATAGGGGAATCCCCTTATTCGTCGCTCACGTAGGGCTAACAATTGACGAACGCCAGTCAAATAACGCGCAAAATAGAGTGGAAAGCCGGAGTTAACTCGAAAACCTCGTACCGCAAAGTTTTGTATTGACAGAAGGGGACACCACAGTATATTGTGTACTTCACGCCGCAGAGACCAGAAAAACTGGTCGAAGCAACGCAGGATGGCAGGGGCAGCCTGGACTGGGGGAAGCGGGCCCAGGCAAGCAAGTTATCCTGGTTAACCACGTTCAGTTGAACGAACCGTGTGCGCTAGCCTTGTCTCTTTTTGGGGAGGATGGGTCATGCGTGCGTACGGCGTTTTTTGCGTGCGGAGAAAGCAAAAACGTCGTGGGACAGTCGCGAATCTGGGTGGCGGGTAGAGCGGAAGATCTTGAGAAGAGTTGCGGAAGGAGGGTGACGGTAGTGATTGAGGCGAAGCCAGCCCAGATGGTGACCAAGCGAGACGGCAGAACAGCGACCTTTGATGGGGAGCGGATTCTTCGCGCAATCGAGAAGGCGTTCAAGGCCGATCTTGCGCTTGAGCCGGATGTCGCGTTGGACGAAGTAACGGTCGTGCGCGCGCGCGAGATTTCAGATGCGGTGATCAATGAAGTGATTAACCGCAGCGCGGGCGGAGAGCAACTGGAAGTCGAGTCGATTCAGGACGCCGTCGAGCGGCACCTGATGAAGGCGGGCTACTACACGGTTGCGCGGCGTTACATCGTCTACCGCGAAGACCGCAAGAAAGCGCGCGCGCTGCGCGGCGACACGACGCTCGGCGGCTTGCCGCAGGCGGAACTGCATGTAACCGCGCTCGACGGTTCGCGCGAGCGCTTGCAGCCCAACCGCATTCGGCGGAAACTGATCGAGGCTTCACAAGGATACGAAGAGCTTGTCGCCGTCGAGCAGATGAACGAAGAAGTGATTCAGACGCTGTACGACGGAATTTCGCCGAGCGAGATTGCCAAGGCGTGCATCTTCGCCGCGAAGGCGCGGATCGAACGCGACCCCGCGTACACGTATGTTGCGGCGCGACTGCTGTTGAATGTCATCTACTCAGAAGTGCTGCCGGGCGGCGTGGAAGTGGGATCAATTGAGGCCGTGCACCGCTCGCACTTCAAGCATTACCTTGCCGAAGGCGTGCGGTTGGAGCGGCTGAGCCCCGATCTGCTCGAATATGATCTCGACCGCATATCGGAAGCGCTCGATCTCGAACGCGATTTGCAGTTCACTTATATGGGCCTGCAGACGCTCTACGATCGCTATCTCATTCACGATCGCAGCCGTCGCATCGAAACGCCGCAATACTTCTGGATGCGCGTTGCCATGGGGTTGGCCATGAACGAAGGCGTGAACCGCGAAGAGCGCGCGATTGCCTTCTACGAAGTCATGTCGCGGTTCCTGTTCACGTCCAGCACGCCGACGTTGTTTAACGCCGGCACGCTGCACCCGCAATTGAGCTCCTGCTACCTTTCGACGATCGAAGACGATCTGGAGCACATCTTCAAAGTCATTTCCGACGACGCGCGCCTTTCCAAGTGGGCTGGCGGCCTCGGCAACGATTGGACCAACGTGCGCGCGACCGGCGGATACATCAAAGGCACGAACGGTCAAAGCCAGGGCGTGATACCGTTCCTGAAAGTCGCGAATGATACCGCCGTAGCCGTAAATCAGGGCGGCAAGCGCAAAGGCGCGATGTGCGCGTACATCGAAACCTGGCACATGGACATCGAGGATTTCCTCGAACTGCGAAAGAACACCGGCGATGAACGCCGCCGCACGCACGACATGCATACGGCGAACTGGATCCCGGACTTGTTCATGAAGCGCGTGGCAAGCGAGAGCCATTGGACGCTGTTCAACCCGTACGAAACGCCGGACCTGCACCATCTCTATGGCGAGGCCTTCGAGAAGCGCTACACCGAGTACGAGGAGATGGCCGCGCGTGGCGCCATAAAGCAGCACAAGCGCGTTGAAGCGATGGTGCTCTGGCGCAAGATGCTCTCGATGCTATTCGAGACAGGCCACCCGTGGATTACGTTCAAAGACCCGTCCAACATACGCTCGCCGCAGGACCATGCAGGCGTAGTGCACTGTTCGAACCTGTGCACGGAGATTTTGCTGAACACGTCGAAAGACGAGACAGCCGTGTGCAACCTCGGTTCGATCAACCTCGGCGCGCACACGACGAAAGACGGCCTGGACGAAGAGTTGCTTGCGAACACGGTGCGTACCGCCGTGCGGATGCTCGACAACGTGATCGACATCAACTACTACCCGACGCCCGAGGCGCGCAATGCGAACATGAAGCACCGCCCCATTGGGCTTGGCATCATGGGTTTTCAGGATGCCTTGTACAATCAGGACATCAGCTACGCGAGCCAGGCCGCGGTCGAATTCGCGGATCGCAGCATGGAAATGATCTCGTACTACGCGATTCTGGCTTCAACGGAGCTTGCGGCAGAGCGGGGGCAGTATCCAAGTTATCAAGGCTCAAAATGGAGCCGCGGCTTGCTGCCGATAGACACCATCGCGCTACTTGCACAAGAACGGGGCGGCCACATTGATGTCGATACATCGTCCACGATGGATTGGTCTGTGGTGCGCGCGTCGCTGAAGAAAAACGGCATGCGCAACAGCAACACGATGGCGATCGCGCCGACGGCGACCATTTCCAACATCACCGGCGTCACGCAATCGATCGAACCGATGTACAAACACCTTTTCGCCAAGTCGAACCTCAGCGGCGAGTTTACGTGGGTGAACACGTACCTTGTGGATGATTTGAAGGCGCTCGGGCTTTGGGACGCCGAAATGGTCGAAGACTTGAAGTATTTCGACGGATGCCTCGCGGAGATCGAGCGAATCCCGGACCACTTGCGCGCGAAATACGTAACGGCGTTTGAGATGGACTCTTCGTGGCTGATCGAATGCGCGAGCCGTCGCCAGAAGTGGATCGACATGGGTCAATCGCTCAATCTCTACCTGGCCACGCCCAGCGGAAAGAAACTGAACGACATGTACATGTTCGCGTGGCGCAAGGGGCTGAAGACGACATACTACTTGCGCAGCCTCGGCGCGACCCAGGTCGAAAAATCCACGCTCGACATCAACAAACGCGGTATTCAACCGCGCTGGATGAAGAACAAGTCGGCTTCGTCAAATATCACCGTGCAGCGCGACGACAACGATGCGCCGGCGGCAGCTCCAGTGCCCAAGGCGTGCAGCATCACGGATCCCGATTGCGAGGCGTGTCAGTAGGCTTTCAGTTTTAGGAGAGGCGAGCATGAAGTACATTGGACGTATCGCCGCGGCGGTTTGCCTTGTGGCAATGGCGTTGATGCAGACTGCTTGTCCTCAAGGCCTTCAGCGCTTTACGGTTCGCGTGGTGAATGATAGTGAAGACTTGTACATGACCAGTCTTTCGCTGGGGAAGCTTCAAGGTCAAAATCTGACGATTGTTTCCGAGAATTTGCTGCGCGACGATGTGGACCCGGCGAATGAGACGGAGTTCCGCGTGTTGTTGTCGCTGGCAGACGAGCCGAACGCAAACAGCTTCGCCTATATCCTGGAAGACTTGAATGGATTCCTGATAACCCAAGATGCGGTGTTGTCGGAAGGTTTCGCGGATGACGTCACCTATACTTTGACGATCACGGGTGAGGCGAGCGGTCCTTATCAGGTTGACTTCGAGCGGGTAGAGGTCGCCAAGAGCGAATCAGAGGAAGCGTTCGCGTCCTAGCGGTAAGAAAAGATTATGTGACGAGCGCAAGGCTAGTTGCGATCGTGATTTGATAGAGGTAGAGGCGATGCAGTACTTACGAAAAGCAATGATGTTCATCGTCGTGGCGGGTCTCGCGGTCTCTTTCACCGGATGCCCGCTCCTGAACAGTTTTACGATCCAAATCGACAACCTTGGCAATAACATCGCCGTCACGGTTGTGCGCCTGGTGAATTTCGAGGCGGACGAGAACGTGACCGATAACATCCTGCCCGTCGATGTAGGACCCGGCGTCACGCGCCGCGTGGTCGTAACGATGGATGACGCGGGCGACGCCAATGCACTGAAGATTCGCGTGGAAAGCACGAACCCGCAGCAGCCGCTCAGCTTTACGGTGACGCGCGTCGTGGAGGGCGGACTTGCCGCGGGTAAGACGGTATATGTCACCGTCGAAGGTAGTCCGACGCAGAGCGTGAGCGTACAGGTCGACGCGGAAGATGAAGCGTAACTCGTATTCAGGTCGACCGGGGAAGGGAGGCATTATGAGACATGTTGGCGGGGCATTAATGGCCTGTCTCCTCCTTTTGGCGCCGGGTTGCCCGTTATCGCAATCGTTCACGATCGTCATTACCAACGATACAGACCTTGTCGAAATAACTCGCGTCTATCTTGTAAGCGAAGACCTGCAGGAGCAGATAACGCAGAGCATCGTGTTTTTTCCCGTGAAGCCGGGTGAAAGCCGGCGGATCGTCGCGTACTTCAGCAACGCGGGCGAAGCAGGCGGGATCGGCGTTGAACATCGCGAGCTCGAAAGCGGGGAAGAAGGTTCGGTTACGGGTCCAATCGATTCCGGTTTTGACGCTGGCGATGAATTTGAAGTGACCGCCCGGGAAGTGAAAGAGGGCATTCTCGATTACGTAATTCGGGAAGTCGACTGAAAGTCGCGAGGAGAAGGGCGATGAAATGGCGCGCGTGGACTTTGTTCGCCGCACTGCTTGTGTGTTCATTTTGCGCGTGCCCCAATTCGCGGCAGACTTACACGATACAAAGTATAAAGTTGAGTTTCACAATTGGAACGATAGGTCCGGTGGGCGAGGCAATCACAGAGGGCCAACCCTTTGAAACGGAAATGACAGTTTATATGACGATGGCCAATGGCGAGATTACAAATAATCTTCAATTCGCCGATCTGAACATCGT
>CALEZK010000111.1 GCA_937928585.1 uncultured bacterium
TTGTTCTTTACAGGGCCGCGGCCCGCTTGATCATGCGCTACAAGCTCGACGGGGTCGGACCACGTGTGACCGTCGTCCTTGGTTTCCATCCAATTCGTTTCCCAGAACGGAATTTCACGACCTACTTTGAAGAATAGGTAGGTGCTCGATTTTGCGGGATCCCGAAAGAGGACCGGGTTCCAGTGTGCGGTATCGTTAACTTTTGCCACTTTCTCCGGGGTGGACCACATGGAACTCGCGAAGCGGGCCATCCAGATTGCAACGTCGTCGTCCTTTTCCTTGGTTCCACCAAACCAAGCGCAGAGGATCTGGCCGCCGGCGGTTTCTACAAGCGTAGAGGCGTGACATTGGGCAAAGGGGCGGTCATCGCCGAAGACGAAATCAACGCGACCACCCGCGTCGATAACCCGTTTCTCGAACTGGGCCTGGGAGAGGTTTGCACGACGCACCGGCACATCCTCTTTGTCTTTTTTGTCAATTGCGTCACCTGCCTGCGCCTTACCTGGACTGGTTGGGTTGGGCTGCGCGGGTGCAGGTAATTCCGGTCTACCTTTGGAGCGCGGGGACCTGGGTTTTGGGTTGTCGGCAGCGGCCAAGAGTAAAAGTAGGCATAGTGCAGGCGTAATACGCCGGAAGAAAATGGAAAGCATCGATACTCCTAGGCCCCGCGACCGGCGGGAATGATAGCTTAAAAAACTCGAAAAACGCAACAAAACGGGTAGCGAAAGGAGAAGTAGGGTGGTATAGTGATACGGGGTTTTCGGGTTAGTAATTCAATAATTTAATGAAAAAGGCAAAACCAAGCCACTAGACGTGAGATACTATATTTAGTATAATTTGCGCTAGGGGCTCCACCATATTGGGGCATTAGGTGCCAAAGCGGAGCGCAATGGTACCTTGCGATACTTGTGAGTACAGAAACAAAACTAATTGAATTGGAACAGCCGCCGGTCACGGAGCGCGCTGTGTTGGCTCGTCTCGTGCTTCCGGGAGACTCGGAAACCGAGGTGGAAGAGTCGCTTGCAGAGTTGCGCCGGTTGGCGTGGACGGCGGGCGCAGAAGTTGTGGCGACCTTTGTGCAGCGCCGGGGTCAGGTTTGCCCGGCGACGCATATTGGGTACGGGAAAGTTGAACAGATACGTGCGGCGGTCGATGAGCTGGAGGCGGATTTCGTCGTCTTCGATTCCGAGCTGACGCCGACGCAAGGTTCTAAACTTGAGCGCGCGCTTGGCGTGAAAGTGTTGGACCGGACGCAACTGATACTCGATATCTTTGCGCAACGCGCGCGCACGAACGAGGGTAAGCACCAGGTTGAGCTGGCGCAATTGCAGTACCTGTTGCCCCGATTGACGGGGCATGGCGCGGAAATGGCGAAGATTCGCGCGGGTGTTGGCGCCCGCGGTCCTGGCGAGCAGAAGCTGGAAGTCGACCGTCGGGGAATTCGGAAGCGCATTGATCGACTGCGCAGCGAACTCGAGGAAATACGGAAGCACCGTCAGACGCAGCGAAAACGCCGCACGGAAGGCGCGGTTGGAACAGTTGCGTTGGTGGGGTACACGAACGCAGGCAAGTCGTCGCTGTTAAATGCACTGACCCGAGCCGGCGTGTTTGTGGAAGACAAGTTGTTTGCGACGCTGGATCCGACGAGTCGCCGATGCGCGTTGCCGGGTGGCGGCGAGGCGGTGATAACCGACACGGTAGGTTTCATACGCAAACTGCCGCATGGATTGGTCGCGGCGTTCCGGGCAACTTTGGAAGAAGTGAAAGAAGCCGACTTGATCCTGCTTGTGGTGGATGTGTCGGATGAATCCGTAGACGAACAGTTGAATGCGGTCCAGGGAGTACTGGAAGAAATCGGCGCGACAGGCCGTCCCATGATTCGGGTCTATAACAAGACCGACGTGGCCTGTCCTGACGCGACACGCCAGAAGTTGAACGCGCCGGGGGAATCGGTGGCGGTATCTGCGCGAACGTCGGAGGGATTGCCGGAGCTCCTGACGAAAATCGAGCGACACCTGGCGGCAAATCGTACGCGCGTTATGCTTCGGATACCGCAAGAGGAATCGCAACTTGCCGCGCGCGTGTATGAGTGGGGTCGGGTTTTCGCGCGGACTTACGACGAGAACATGATCGTACTGGATGCCGAATTGGATGCGCCGCAGTTGGGCGCGATGAAGATGTATATCGTAGAACAACCGGATGAAAGCAACGAGCACGTTCGCGCATAAGCGAGTGGAGAAGGCGAGTCCTGATGGCGCACCGGCGCCAGGGATTCCGCGGATTCGTGTTGCCGCGATAATTCTTGAGGATGACGCGCTGCTTTTGGTGCGGCATATCAAGAATGGGAAGTCCTATTGGTTGTTGCCTGGGGGTGGTATCGAGTATGGGGAGCCGCTGGCGGAAGCGCTGCGGCGTGAACTGCGCGAAGAGGCATGCGTTGAAATCGATGTGGGCGATCTTGTCATCGTCAATGACACCATTCCACC
>CALEZK010000112.1 GCA_937928585.1 uncultured bacterium
TTATAGGGATTGAGACGATTGACGACAGCTAAGGCTTCTTCCGATTAATTGTGTCCAGATACGACGCGGCATCTTTGAACCCAGATTGCAGCGCTGAAGCGATATCTAGCTCGCGCCTCCCCTCCGCAACTCGACCGCTCTGGAGAAGCGCGAAGCCGTAGTTATGGCGCGCATCGGCATCGTTCGGCGCGCGCCGAACCGCCTCCGCCAGAATCTCGAGAGCGCGGTTGTTGTCACCCGCCATACCCGCAACGATACCGAGGTTGATGCGCGCCCGAACCTGATTCTCATCAAGTTCGATTGCACGAAGCAGGTTGGATTCCGCCTGCGCGAGGTCGCCTTTCTCCAGATACACGTTCCCGAGATTGGCGAACGCGTCCGCGGGTTTGTCGTACTGTTCCGTCGCCAACTTTAACCACGGAATCGCCTCATCATGGCGGCCCAGTTTCAAGAGCGCAGTGCCAAGATTAAAGGCGGCATCGCGCTGATTCGGGTTGAGTTTCTGCACCCTCTCGAAATGCAGCACGGCGGCTGCGTGGTTTAACTCCTTTGTGTTCACCAGCCCAAGCACCGTGTGGGCCACGGCGCTGTTCGGCGAGACCGTAAGCGTGTGGGTGAACAAAGTTCTGCTGTCGCGCCAGTAGCGGCACTGCATATAGGTAAGTGGCGCGAGCACGGATATGGTGATGGCGAGGCCGACGATAGCCCAAATGCGAGGCGCGCGCAGCCGAATGAGTAGAACTTCCGAGGCAAACCAAATGCCGGCAATGAAGATGCCGAGCAATGGGGTATAGGTGTACCGGTCCGCCATTGCCTGATGTCCGATTTGCACAAGACCGATAACGGGGACCAGCGTTCCGACATACCAGAACCACCCTACAAATAAATACGGACGCTTACGCGCTTGCCACAAGGCGAGCGCCGTAAGCGAGAGCAGAATCAGCCCACAAACCAACACAGTGCCGATGGGGTGATCGACAAACGGATAGTTCGGCGCAAGATCTCGCGGGAGGAGCATCTTGCCCAAGTAGGCGGCGTAGGCGACTATAGCGTTCTCGACACGCGGGAGGAACGGCGCCACCTCCAGCGAACGCGTTGCGCCAGTGGTTTGCTGCACAAGATATGTGAGCAACGAAAACGCCGCACTCATCACAAACAGCGGGATCTTTTCGACAACGAGGGCAGTCAGCCGTTTTTCGTTGTCGATTCTGCGCAAGGGCCAATAGTCCAACAGGAGAAACAGGAAGGGCAAGGTAACCGGCATGGGCTTGGCCAGGAGGGCCAACGCAAACCACAGGGCCGTGCGCGCGAAGGCGGCGATGCCGTGACCCCGTGCAAACTTGGTATACGCGCCCATCGCGAGGAACATAAAGAACGTGCTCAGCACATCCTTTCTTTCGGAAACCCACGCGACCGATTCGACGTGCAGGGGATGTACCGCGAAGAGGAGGGCAACGGCGAGGCTTCTGCGCCAAGCGCCGGTCATTAGCGTCAAGACGTGAAACAACAGACACGCATTCAGCACGTGAAAAAATAGATTCACGGCATGATGCCCCGCCGGCTGAAGGCCGAACAGGGTTACATCAAGCTGATGAGACAATATTGTTAGCGGATGCCAGTTCGACGAAACGATTTCCGTTGCGGCATATCGAATGCCATCGAATGTGAGGCCCTGTGTTACACCCGGATTGTCTGTGACATAAAGCGTGTCATCGTAGCGCAGAAAGTCGGCTTGAAGTACCGGAAGGAACGATGCAACGGTGACTGCGATGAGCAAGGCGTGTGCACGCCACTGCGTCGCCCTGGCCGGCGGCATCGTGGTATGCGACGAGACGCGGCCCATGCGCGCCTAGGCCGGTTGCGCCATAAGTGCTGCGTGCAGATCCTGCACCGATTCGAATACAAAATCGGGCATGCGGTCGATGGCCGACAAGTCTTCGCGCCGCGTTTCACCACTGAGGACGAGAATTGACGTAATACCCGCGTTGTAGGCCATTTGCATGTCGGTGTAGGTCCGGTCTCCGATCATTGCGGTAGTTTTGGGCGAGCCGCCGAGTTTCTGCATGCCCATCTGCGCCATTGCCACGTTCGGTTTTCCGATGAACGTCGGCGCGCGTCCAGAGCTTTCGAACAATAAGGCGGCCATGGCTCCGCAGTCCGGTATGTAGCCGTAGTCGGTTGGACAGACCTTGTCCGGGTTTGTTGCAAAGAAGGGAAGGCCCGCGCGCAAGAGCAGGCACGCGCGCTCGATTTTTGCGTAGGTCAGGGTGCGGTCAAACGCAAGGACAACGGCTTCCGGGTCCTCGCTGGCAAGGTGCAAGCCAGCTTCCCTGGCTTCCTGTTCGAACGACGGCGTGCCGACAATATAGACGCGGCGTAAGGGCGTTTCCGAAAGCAAGTATCGGATGGTGGCTTCTCCGGAAGTTAGCACTTCGTCGGGGGTACAGGGTATACCCATTGCCGATAGCTTTCTGGCGTACGATTCAGCTTCCTTCGAGCTATTGTTCGTGAAGAAGAGGAAGCGCCGGCCGGTATCCCGCAGGTGTTGCACGAACCCGGGCGCACCGGGAATTGTTCCCGGGCCAAGATAGATTGTGCCGTCAAGATCGAGCAGGAAATGCTTCAGCTTAGAGAGATCGGCGCTGCCTTGGGCCACGCTAGCGAACTGCCTGCATCGTCGCGAAGCCACGAGAAACTGGAAAATCGCCGGGATATGGTTTGAATTCCACGTGGCCATCCATGAACAAGACGTTGCAACCGGCAGGTTCGTTATGATGGAAAATGGGGTTACCGGACGAGTCCTGCCTAATGGCGTCCCACATCACGGCCAATATTGGGTATCGCGCAACTTCATCCGACCGATCAACGCCAACTTCAACGACCAAAGCTGGATTATTGGCCTGTTCACTGAGCGGAAGCATCATGTACTTTAGCTCTTCGGCATGCGCGGGACCCAGTGCCTCAAGAATCTGCGATACGATAAACGCCTGACCGGAAACACCTTGAATCATGTCATACGAATCGCTTCTCGTCACTTGCAACCGCTTGAGCAATGCAACGACCCCCGCGGGTCCGGACGCTGGCAACCCTGCCTGGCGGGCCATTTCCTGCGAAATCTGAAGGTCGCGATCGTTGGAATAGATTTGTTCGAAACCGAGATAGGTGTAACTTGCGCCGGGCCGCGTAATCGATCCCGTCGCATCACACGATCCTTGAGCAATGCCGAAGACACCCGGATCGAGCCGGGGAGGTCTGAGCACAGCAGGCCCGAGCATAACCGGGGGTAGAATACCCGGCGCATCGGGGCATGCCAGCAGCGTAAAATCCGTTGCATAGTCGGGGAAGATCAAGGGTACGGAAGGCGCAAAATCAAAGGCGTCGTCGATATTTGAGCATCCGGAGGCGTTGGAAGCGGCGCCATATGGCTCGAAACCATGTGGAGTTGGGTTGAGGCGGTCATTTTCCGAGCGATACTGGCTAAATATTTGACTCCATTGTTTTAAGTTCCCGGCGCAGGTCCGGTCTAGTACGGCGGTGCGGGTTGTTCGCAACACAGGGAGCACCAGCATCGTCGCGACCACGAACAACAACAGAATTACAAACAGCTCGCGCAGCGGAAGCCGCCGCTTTGACTTCACGTCGTCACCCATCCGTCAGACCCCTCGTTTAATTCCAGCCCGTGAGTTTCGCACTCTTAAAAACGCTGCGTCAAGGCGGTGTCTTGCGGACCAAGGCCATCGGGTTGCAAGTATACGTGTACTTACTGGTACCATTCGCTTTATGCCAGTCTGTCTACAGACTGAAAATCTTGTGAAGCAGTACGGGGCGATAACGGCGGTGGGTGGCCTCTCGTTGGCGATCAACGAGGGAGAGGTGTTTGGCCTTTTGGGCCCCAACGGTGCCGGCAAGAGCACGACCCTGTACATGCTTTGCGGTCTCGTCACGCCAACCAGCGGCAGCGTGACGCTGTTCGGTCGTGACCTTCATGACAACTTCATCCCGGTTATCTCCCGGGTGGGCATCCTGACGGAGCGGCCTGCTTTCTACAACCACTTATCCATCCGCCGAAACATGCAACTCCTTGCCATGCTTGGACATAAGGATGTGAATATTGACCGGGCGCTTGACCGGGTGGGCCTCTTGAACGTCGCCCAGCGGAGGGTGGGCACCCTGTCGCACGGAATGCGACAGCGTCTGGGGCTTGCTCAAGCGCTACTTTCCGAGCCCGAGCTCGTTATTCTCGACGAGCCGACGGCAGGGCTGGATCCGGAATCGACACAGGAGATTCTGCAACTGTTGCGGTTTCTTGCGGACGAGGCCAAGGTTACGGTCATTTTTTCGAGCCACCAGCTCCAGGAGGTCGAGTATCTCTGCGATCGTGTAGGCGTCATTAACCAGGGGAAACTCGTTGCGTGTGAAGAGGTCGAGAATCTCCTGTCTTACGATCCGTCGCAGGTTGACGTGTTGGTCGATTCGCTCGAATCCGCATCGAAACGATTGGCGGAGCAATCCTGGGTAAAATCTGTTGAGAATGCAAAGGGGCGACTCCGGGTGCACTTGAATGGCGGTACGGTACATCAACTTACGGCATTCCTCGTCAGCTCTGGCTACAAAGTTTCGGGGATCATGCCGCGCCAGCGAACGCTGCAGGAATACTTCCTGAAGGTATTGAACCGATGATTGATCGGATCGCCACGGCATATCTTGTCGAACTGCTGAAAGCGCTGCGCTGGAAATTCACTTTCATCGGGCCAGTGTTTGTGATCATCCTCGTTGCGCTTGCGCCGCTGTTGCATCCGGTGGGAGGAGAAGATCAGAACTCATACCGATTCATCGCGTTTGCGACATCATCCTCGCTTAACCTTCTCGGAATATTCCTGTCGCTCAGTTATTGCGCAGGATTGGTTTCAACGGAGGCGTCCAGTGGCACGATTCGACTTGTACTTACGAGGCCGCTGTTTCGTCACGAATTCATTATAGCGAAACTTTTGACCGGGGCGACCTATGCATTCGTGCTTACACTTGCCGCCGCCGTGACATCGTGGTCCATGGCGCTAACGCTCGGCAATCTGTCCGCGGTGGAGTATGGTGGAGAAGTCGTGCACACCAGCGGCAGCATGATTCGCGCATACGCGCTGGGATATCTTGTTGCGTTTGCGCCGCAGTTTGCATTTGTCTCGTTTGCGGTGATGATCTCGACGCTCGTTCGCAACACCGGCGCGGCAGTGATTACGGCAATCGGAATATGGATAGTCAGCGACGCGGTGAAGTATCCATTGCGAATCGACAAGTACTTATTTGGATCGTATGTAGACATGCCTTGGAGCGTATTTCGCGCGCAGGCTGAAGGATCGCTTGCGGAATGGACGCCGGACCTCTACTGGTGCATGGGCACTTCGGCGGGAGCGGCACTGGTATTTTGCGCCGTTGCGATTTTTAGTTTGCACCGCCGCAATTTGCACGGATGATAGCGCTCGTCCCCATACTGGCAGTTTCTGCCGTTGTTTTTGTCGAACAGCCGATTGATGACTACTTGATGGATCATTTTGGACAGGTCGTCAATTCTCGGTACGCCGATATGGACGGTGATGGCGAGAACGATATCATTACGCCAACTTCTGTTGCCTTTCAGCGCGCGGGCAGCTTTCCGCGAGCGCAGCAAACTCCACTGCCGAAACTTGGGGCAGATGCAATCGCGGACGTTTGGAAGAACGAGATATTCGTATTGACGCCGGAACGAATAGAAGTTCTGCGCTGGTCCGACTCCGGTTGGCAGCGAACATTGAGCCAGCCGATGACTTGGCCCGCCGATCACGAGGGTACCAACTCATCTGAAAACGAGACGATGAAGTTCGAGCGGTTTTTGCGTGATCTCGATGGGGATGACCGGCCGGAGGTAGTCCGCACTGCGCCAGACGGTGTACATGTATACTCCCGCCGAGACCTTTTTTACGAGCCGTCCGCGGTTTGGCCGGTATTCCAGCGTCCTGTTGCAGGTATCACTACGACGGCGTTATGGCCAGCATCGCAGCGCGCCATTGCATTGCCAACACTTCGCGCGCTGGGGACGGTCGAACTCACCGGTAACGCGGTTAAGGTCATTCAAGTTGAATCGATGGGGAGCAGACATCATCGGGTGCGCCAACTTGAATACACGTTCGATGCTTCCAATCAATTTGCATTAACTTCCGCGCCGGTCTCCGTAGGAACAACAAACACGGTCGATCATGGTTTCGATCCGGTTCGGCTGAACGACGATGCCGTTATTGATCTGCTTCGCGTGAGAATCGTGGGTGAGACGCCGCCGCCCTTGTCGACACCGATTGTCGAGACCACAGTGTCGACCTCCGCGGGTAAATCGTTCTTCTCGGTGCGAAGTCTTGGGCCGAAACCCTTCCAATCGATCACTGATTACAATAGTGACGGAAGAATCGATCTTGTGTCCGAAACAAAGTCGCTTGTTGAAGGGGGCATTCGGGAAACACTGGTGCGCGGCCTTACGCGAAAAGAAGTTGACCTCCGGCTGGAAGTACGCCTGCAGAACGAATCGGGCGAATTCTCTCAAGAGCCAAGTTTCGCCCAGAAGTTCACGATTGAGCTTGATAAACCGCCAGTGAGCCAATCGGAGATGTTTGCCGATTTCCATCATGGAAGATTGCTGTCACTGGCCGGAGATTTCGATGGCGACGGCACGAGAGATGCGGCGATTCGCGACAGACCCAATCGGCTTGTGGTACGTCGAGGTTCCGCGGCGGGAATTGCGTCTACCGCTTTAGCATCGGTCGCATTTCCGAACGTCGGGACTTTTCGAGTCGCGGACATCGACGGCGATGGCCGTTCCGATCTTTTGATAATGGACGATGCGTTAAATCAGATCGTATACCTTTCGCGAGACGCCCAACCATGATGCATGCATTGGCGATTATGGGTGTTTCATTCGGCGCGATGCTGGAACTGCATTCGATTCCGCTGGAAGACTCAACCCCGGGTGAAGGCCCGAGCCAGATCCTGACGTTTTTTGCGGATGTCGACAGCGACGCGGTCGCGGACCTCTTCATCCTCGAAGGAACCAAGCTTTCTGTCGTTTCGCGCGTTGGCGCGATACACCAAACCGTTTTGCCACATGGTGTTTCTGCATTCGACATTGCGGACATAGATGGAGATGGCGCGGCGGAGGTGATCGCCGTGCAGGGGCGCACGGTGTTTCGCATTCCAATCGCGTTACAAGGCGATCCGGTAGACCCCAATAAAATGTTCTCTGTGGATTCGCTTTATGCAACGGCATATTCAGGACCACTGCCCACCGTACTCGTTACGAAGGGTGCACTCGGCGACACGCTGATTGCGCTTCCCATGGAATCGGGCTTGTCTCGTTTTGCCGTCGATGGTACTCCCGTCGATGAAACGCCTTACACTACAGCCGATAAATCGTTCTATTCCGTGCCGCGGTCATTGGTCCCCGGGACGGTTTCCAGCGGCCTTTCCATCCAATACCTGTCCACGACAACGCTGGAGATCGATTCGCCGTCGTACCCTGCAGCGTCCGGAATGGGATACACCTATCTTTCGCCCGAACTGCTGCGGGAAGCCAGGGCAATTGATCCGAGGAAATGGCCTTGGTTCGAAATAACCGCCGACGACACCAAGCAGACGCGCGTTTATTGCGCCGTGGATTCGGAGCTGCACACGATTCTCCGGATCGCAGACGTCGCACTGGGAAGTGATGGGGCTGTCACGAGTGTACCCTTGCCCGGGCCAGAAAGGCGCTATCCCGGTGCGCTAGTGCCCGGGCAGGATCGGGAGAAGGTTGATTTCAATGGCGATGGGTATGCCGATATTCTGTTGTGGAACGCGCCGCGGCCAGGGATCTCGGTCGATTCACTTCTGCGCGCGGTAACGGGCCGCGATTGGCCCATCACACTTACGGTGCATTTGTATTCGCCTGATAAAGGCAGGTTCGAGCCCATGAGCGCCACCAAACTTGAATTCAGAATACCGGTGACGTGGTTTCTGGCCTACGGCGTGCCGCTTCGAGATTATGTTCTTCGTGACATCGACGGCGACGGCAAAACGGATCTCGCGATGTGTACTGAAGAATCCCACTACGCGGTATGGTTATATAGAGAGGGGTTCACGACCGCGCCCGATGAGAAGCACGTTTTTCCCGAGCCTATAACGGGCATCGAACATGCAATTGATATAGAGGGCAATGGAAAGACGAGTATTGTGCTTCGCGGTGATAGCCGTGTTTACGCGCTTTACGCGAAATAGCGACAATGCAACGAGGGAGTACGACAATGGATAAGATTACCCGCCGCACGATGCTCGGAATGTCCGCCGCGGCCATTGCTGGGTGCGCTACGAACCAGAGCAGTGCCGGAACGCGAAAGGTCTCCCCAAACGAGAAGCTGAATATTGCATGCGTTGGCGTTGGCGGACAGGGCCAGGCGGACCTGCGATCAGTGATGCACGAGAACGTCGTTGCGCTATGCGATGTGGATTCGGAGCGCGCCGCGGAAACTTTCCGCAACCTTCCGGAAGTGCCCAAATACGACGACTATCGCGTCATGTTGGAGAAGCAGAAGGATATTGACGCGGTTGTTATTGCGATCCCCGATCACATGCACGCGTTTGTCGCGACTGCCGCGATGCAGCTCGGCAAGCACGTCTATGTCGAGAAACCCATGGCGCACAGCATTGCGGAAGCACACAAGCTTGCGGCCACGGCGCGGGAGTACAAGGTGGCAACGCAGATGGGTAATCAGGGGCACTCGATGCCGGGCGTGTGGGTGCTGCAACAGATGATTGCATCGGGAATCATCGGCGAGGTGAGGGAGGTGCACTGCTGGACCAACCGGCCCACCTGGAAGCAGGGTCTGGAACGGCCCACTGACACGCCGCCGGTTCCGCCGTCGCTCAACTGGGATGTGTGGCTGGGAGCGGCACCGGAGCGGCCATACAACCCTGCGTACCTCCCGCACAAGTGGCGCGGGTGGTGGGACTTTGGCTGTTGCGCGATGGGCGACATGGGGTGTCACATTCTCGACGCGCCGTATACCTGCCTGAACCTTGGCGCACCGGTGCGGGTAAGCAGTGAAACGTCGGGTGTCAATAACGAGACCGGGCCGCTATGGTCCATCCTGACTTTCGAATTTCCCGAACGGGACAAACTGCCGCCCGTGAAGCTGACGTGGTTTGACGGCGGCAAGTTGCCGCCGCGCCCGGAGGGCATCCCGGCGGACTTCCGTCTGGGCGACAAGGACGGCGGTTCGCTGTTTTTGGGTGATAAAGGTTCAATAACCGTAGGGACTTACGGGAATGGCCCTAAGTTCCTGTCGCCTGAACAGCAACAACAATGGGAAGCCAACGCCCCTGAAAGAGCTGCGGCGGTTGGCCACCACCGCTCCTGGATTGAGGCGTGCAAGGGCGGGAAACCATCGCTATCGAATTTCGACTATGCCGCTCCGTTTACAGAAGTTGTGCTGCTTGGAAATGTTGCGATGCGCGCGGGCGAGCCCATCGCTTGGGACACTTCGACAAAGCGCGTGACGAACGTGGTCGAGGCGAATACGTATGTTGATCCGCCTTACCGGACAGGTTGGCGTTTGTAGGTTGACTGAATCGCCGTTTCGAGGAGATATTGACGGCGCGCCTGAGTTTCGCGAGAATGAGGGGTGCAGGGTAGCAATCAACGCACCGCTTGAACTCACTCTTGGTATGCACGTTTGCAAAGGTTCTGTAGCAAATGCTTGGTTCTCTGTTTGACTTCATATTCTCTGCGCCACCGCCGTCAAAGCATGTCACAGCACAGAAAAATACGCAGGTGACGCCACCCTTCGCCACCGCGTATGAGTTTTCTCCCAGTACACAGACTCGAATACAAGTAAGTACTGCTCAGCCCGACTTGAACCCAACCGCCGAAAGTACTTCGACAAGCTGGGTGGGTATTCTTGTTTCATTTTTTCCGGTGTCAGTAGTCTCTTACGCATTAGCCGCCATCGCAATGCAGGCGAGCGCCGAGCACATGATAGAGCCAGCATCGAATGCGGAACATATTTTGAAGCCGGCGAATTGGATTTACTATCTCTGTGCGGTTCCCCTGGCTGTTGCTGTCGGAATTGCGTTCGCAGATATTGTTGCGAAAATCATGGCTGGGGCAACTGAGTCGATCCGATTCAGTCCCAAGCGTGTGGGTGCGACGATTGCACTTATCGCTTGTGCCAGCTTGCCATTTTTGATGGTCTCGCGATCGCGCGTTGCCTTCTCGCCGAACGAAATAGACGTCAATTCAGTGCTCGGCTTTGGCAGCAAGACCTATACGTATGAAGAAATAGACTCCGTTCGCGCGACTTTAGAAAGGCCCGTGGCCGGATGGCTAACGGATTCAAACCAGAATTTCGCGTTCGCGATCGACTTCACGGACGGCACGAGTTGGCGCTCCCGTTGGTATCCGTATCAGTTTGATGATTTTTCCGAAGGACAATTAATGCGATACCTGGCGAAGAAGACCGGAAAATCAACAAAGTTCGTTCGCCGAATCTAATCACACTATCGATTCCCGTAGAATAGTATGCATTGAAGTTTGTATTGGGAAAGCTATAATACTGCGTTCATTCTTCGGGAATTCCCCTCATCTGGAGCCAAATGCATGAAGACCAAGTCCCCCAAGAAGCGTGCGTCGCTTCACCGCGTCTATTCCTCGCAAATAACGGAGAGCGTCGAGCGCGCGCCGAGCCGGGCCATGCTGCATGCAGTAGGGTTTTCGGACAAGGACTTCAAGAAGTCGCAGGTGGGCATCGCGTCGACCTGGAGCATGGTGACGCCGTGCAACATGCACATCAATAAACTCGCTTCGATTGCGGCGGAAGGCGTGAACGCGGCCGGGGGCAAGGCGGTCGAGTTCAATACCATCACGATATCGGACGGTATTTCGATGGGAACAGAGGGCATGAAGTATTCGCTCGTGTCGCGCGAAGTGATTGCGGACTCGATTGAGACGGTCGCGGGTTGCGAGTGGTTTGATGGTCTCGTCACAATCGGCGGATGCGACAAGAACATGCCGGGCTGCCTTATTGCGATGGCGCGCCTTAATCGTCCGTCGGTATTCGTTTACGGCGGCACAATCATGCCGGGGCGAGTGCAAGGCAAGGACGTGGATATAGTTTCCGTGTTTGAGGCCGTTGGCGCGCATGCGCGCGGCGATATCGGCGACAAGCAGTTGAAGGAAATCGAAGCGAAATCGATTCCCGGCCCGGGTTCTTGCGGCGGCATGTACACGGCGAACACGATGGGGTCGGCGATTGAAGCCCTCGGCATGAGCCTGCCAAACAGTTCCGCGCAGGCGGCCATTTCGGAAGATAAGGCTCGCGACTGTCGCAATGCGGGCGCGGCAGTGCTGAATCTTATCAAGTTGGGCATTCGCCCCAGCGATATCATGACGAAGAAGGCTTTCGAAAACGCCATCGCGGTTGTCACCGCGCTGGGCGGATCTACGAACGCAGTTTTACACCTGCTCGCGATGGCCCACGCGATCGGCGTGAAGCTAACGCTTGAGGATTTTACGCGCGTTGGAAAACGTACGCCGGTGCTTGCCGACCTTAAGCCCAGTGGCACGTTTGTGATGGCGAAGTTCGTTGAAATTGGCGGGCTGCTGCCGCTGATGAAGACCATGCTCGACGCAGGTTTGTTGCACGGCGATTGCCTCACGGTGACGGGAAAGACGCTCAAGCAGAACCTTGCGGGCGTAAAGCCGTATCCGAAAGGGCAGTTGGTGGTTCGACCGCTTTCGGATCCCATCAAGAAAGACGGTCACCTTGTGATCCTATACGGCAATCTCGCGCCGAAGGGCGCCGTTGCAAAGATCTCGGGCAAAGAGGGATTGAAGTTCACCGGGAAGGCCCGCGTTTACAACAGTGAAGAGACAGCCTTGAAGGCCATCCTCGACGGAACCGTGAAGAAAGGCGACGTAATCGTCATCCGCTATGAGGGCCCCAAGGGGGGGCCGGGCATGCGGGAGATGCTAGCGCCCACATCCGCTGTTATGGGCAAAGGGCTTGGCAAGGATGTCGCCCTGATCACGGATGGGCGGTTCTCCGGCGGAAGCCATGGCTTCGTCGTCGGCCATATCACGCCAGAGGCGCAGGTTGGCGGCAATCTGGCG